>JAIPEL010000074.1 GCA_021737185.1 Desulfobacterales bacterium
AACTCGGCCCCCAAAGAACGGGGGCCTCAAACAGCGAAAGGGCCTGATCCGGCCGGATCTGCGATGCTCGGCGCGGGACGATGGGCTTCCCCGAGGGTATTCAATGGCCGATCTTTTGGGGTAGTTTCATACGAGCGCCGCCTCTGGCCGCCGGGCCGTCCAGTTTGATCAAAAATGAAACTTTGCCTCGAAGCCTCTGCCTCTGTAGGGAACGGCCTCCGTGCCGTTCCAAAAGGCACGACACGGAGGTCGTGCCCTACGAAAAACCCCGGCTTTGAACGAAGTTTCACATAAGCCCCGCCGCTGGCCGGCGGGATTCAAAATTCCAAATTCAAGATTCAAGATTCTCCGGCGGGAGATTTATATAAATCTTTGGGTCTCAACCGACCAGTTTGATCAATTGTGAAACTTCTCAGGCCGTCATCCCGGGCGAAGCGACCTGTCCGGCGTAGCCGAAGGCGAAGAGGGAAGCGGAGACCCGGGATCCACAACAACCTGGATTCCGGGTCAAGCCCGGAATGACGGACTGGGAACATGAAGTTTCATACGAGCCCCGCCGGCCTGCGGCGGGGATTGAAGGAAAATTAGCGGCCCAGTTGATACTTACGCACCGCCGAGCGGTGCTCCTGGAAGGTGGCGGAAAAATGGTGGGTCCCGTCCTTTTTCGAGACAAAGTACAGGTATGGGCTTTCGGCCGGAAACAAGGCGGCCTCGAGAGAGGCCCGGCCGGGGCTTGCAATGGGACCGGGAGGCATTCCCCGAATCCGGTAAGTGTTGTAGGCGGTGTGAGTTCGAAGGTGCTTCCGGGTCAGGTTTCCGTCAAACGACTCGATCCCGTAAATCACCGTCGGATCGCTCTCCAGGCGCATTCCCTTGGCAAGCCGGTTGTGAAACACCGAAGCGATCAAGGGGCGCTCTTCTGCGGCGCCGGTCTCCTTTTCGATGATGGAAGCCAAGGTCACGATTTCATGAACCGACAGGCCGATCTGCTCGGCCCGGCGCCGCCACTGCGGCGAGAAGACCGACCGGAACCGCTCCACCATGGCAGCGATCATTTGCTCGGGGGAAATGTTCCGCGGGAAATAGTAGGTTTCCGGAAAGAGATACCCTTCGAAATCCTTCGCCTCGATTCCCATTTTTCGGGCCAGGGCTTCGTCATAGGCCTTGGCCAGAAACTCTTCCTCGCTTCCGAGGCCCGCAGCGGCAGCCGCAGCGGCGATCTGCACCAGGTCGTAGCCCTCCGGAATGGTGAGGCGGCGGAGGCGGACCTTTCCTTCCACCAGGGTAGACAGGATCTTGCGGGGTGCCATGGCGGCCGAAAGCTCGTATTCGCCCGCCTTGACTTGCTTGTCGAACCCTCGCAGCCGGGCATACCGCCTGAACTTTTGCGGCATCACGATCAACTCCCGCTCAAAGAGCCGGCCGGCAACAGTGGAAAAAGGCTCGCCCGGGGAAACAGCGACGACCTCTGCTTCGGCCGCTTCTTTTGCCGGGGCGGCGGCATATGCCAGCAGGTCCAGCACCACGGCGGTTCCCGCAGCAAGGACCGCAAGCACGAGCAGCAATATGACGATGGCAAGACGTTTCATCGGCCTATATACGCTTGGAGGCTGGGAAGCTGGGATGCCATGAGGCGAATCCCTGCTTCAAGGTCCCTATTTGATGCCTTCAAATTTCGCGAATATTACCACTAAGAAATTTTTGCATCCAACACGATCTGAGGCCGAGGCGGAGGCCAAAGATCATCCCCTTTGCAATCCGGGGGCTGGGTTGTCCGCCTTCCGGCATCCCAGCGTCCCAGCCTCCCAGCAGCGCGAAGCGCCAAGCACCTTATCCCAGATCGTTCTCTGGTTCAAGCAGCGCCGGAGCGGTTGATTTTCCGGCGGCGACTGCTTAGTATGAAATTCAATATGAACGATAGGAAACACGACACCAGCCTCGTCGATCGGGATCCATTCGGGGCACCGATTTTATCATCGACAAGAGTGGGAATCCAGGTCTCATGAAACAAAATACCGCCTACCAGGGTTTCGAACAGGGCCCCATTCGACCCCCGAGCGAGGCAAGAAGCCTGCTCATCCGGGTCACCCGAAACTGTCCCTGGAACCGGTGTGCGTTTTGCCCGGTCTACAAAGGTTCCCGGTTCTCCCTGCGTTCGGTGGAGCATGTGGTCCGGGACATCGACGCCGTCCATCGATACGTCGAAAAGCTCCGCAGGGAAGGCGGAGACCTTCCCATGGCAAAGGTCCGACATCTTGCGCCGGATCCTTCCGAGGCCGGCGGCGACATGGCCGCCTTTCAGGCCGCCGTGCACTGGTCGCTGGGAAGCATGGATTCGGTTTTTCTTCAGGATGCCAACAGCCTGATCATGCCGCCAAAAGACCTGATCCGCGTGCTCGATCACCTGAAAAAGCGTTTTCCCTGGGTTCGGCGGGTGACCTCCTATGCACGATCCCACACCGTCGCCCGAATTTCCGATGACTATTTGTCGGAAATGGCCTCTGCCGGGTTGAACCGGATTCACATCGGTCTCGAGTCCGGCTCCGACCGGGTGCTCAAAAAAATCAAAAAGGGGGTCGACAAGGCCACCCAAATCAAGGCCGGCCAAAAGATCAAGACCGCAGGCATGGAACTTTCCGAATACGTCATGCCCGGTCTGGGCGGACGAAGCCTCTCAGAAGAACACGCCGCTGAAACCGCCGACGCCTTGAACCAAATCGACCCGGACTTCATTCGCCTGCGGACCCTGGCCGTGCCCAATGGATCGCCCCTGGCCGAGCAGATCGCAGCCGGAGAGTTTGAGAAGATGACCGACGTTGAAACCGCCGCGGAAATCCGCCGATTTATCCAGGCTCTGGAGGGGATCACCAGCCGGATCGTCAGCGACCACATCCTGAATCTGTTCGAGGAAGTCGAAGGACGCCTGCCGGAAGACAAGCCCAGGATGCTCGACGCCCTGGACCGTTTTCTTGCCCTCGACGCCGAGGAGCAGATGCTCTACCAGGTGGGCCGCCGCCTCGGCCTGTTTTCCAGGATCGACGATCTTTCTTTGGACAACCGGCGCCGGCGGGCAGAGCAGGCCTGCCGCCAGTTCGGCATCACACCGTCCAACGTGGACGGGGCCATCGATGACTTGATGAAGCAATTTATTTAGGCAGGACAAAAACGATTCCTGACAAGGTGCCTGGGAAAAGAGTTATTTTCCTTCGAGAGCAGCTTCAAGCACGAAATTCGAATATCGAAATTCGAAACATTACTCAAAGGAGCCCCCATGGCGGAGCAAAACGGTACCATCGGTTATTCGGAAAATGGTGAACTCGCAGTCCCGGATCGCCCAACCATCCCCTTCATCGAAGGAGACGGGATTGGGCCGGACATCTGGAAGGCCGCAAAGATGGTGTTGGAGGCAGCCGTGAAAACCGCCTACGGCGACAGCCGCACCCTTCAGTGGAAGGAAGTGCTGGCCGGAGAAAAGGCCTTCAATAAAGCCGGATCTTGGCTGCCCGAAGAGGCCCTGGAAGCCATTCGCACCTATCGAGTGGCCATCAAGGGGCCGCTGACCACGCCGGTGGGAAAAGGATTTCGAAGCGTGAACGTCAGGCTCCGCCAAGCCCTTGACCTGTATGCCTGCGTCAGACCCGTCACATACATCCACGGGGTTCCGAGTCCGATGAGCCGCCCCGATGAAGTGGACATGGTGGTATTCCGCGAGAACACCGAAGATGTTTACATGGGCCTGGAGTGGGAAGCCGGTTCTCCCATGGCGGGAAAGCTCATCGACCTGGTGAGACAAGAAGAAGGGACCCGCATCCGCTCCGACTCTGGAATCGGCCTCAAGCCGATCAGCAAAACCGGCACCCGCCGGCTCGTGCGCAAAGCGATTCAATACGCCCTGGACCATGGCAGAAAAGGCGTGACCATCGTTCACAAGGGAAACATCATGAAATACACGGAAGGGGCCTTTCGCAAGTGGGGATACGAGCTGGCACAAGAGGAGTTCTCCGACCGGATCATCACCGAAGATGAACTCTTCAAGAAGCATGACGGCAGGCTGCCCGAAGACCGCCTCCTGCTCAAGGACCGGATCGCCGACGCCATGTTCCAGCAGATCCTTCTGCGGCCCGCCGATTACGAGGTGCTGGCCATGCCGAACCTGAACGGGGACTATATGTCCGATGCATTGGCGGCCATGGTCGGCGGCCTTGGGATGGCCCCCGGTGCCAACATCGGAGACAGCGTGGCGGTGTTCGAGGCCACCCACGGCACCGCCCCGAAGTATGCCGGGCTCGACAAGGTCAACCCAGGCTCGCTGATTCTCTCCGGGGCGATGATGCTCGACTACCTCGGATGGAGCGAGGCCGCTGAAGCGCTGAGATCCAGCATCGTACGGACCATCGGAGAAAAAACCGTAACCTACGACCTGGCCCGCCAAATGGAGGGTGCCACCGAGGTCAAGTGTTCGGAATTTGCTGAGGCCATGATTCGCTTGATGTAGGCTTGGTTGATTGGTTGATTGGTTGATTGGTTGATTGGTCGAATGGTCGAATGGGTTACTTGGCAGCACGTGGCATGATGGGAAATTTTCCGGGTGCAGAATTTCCCATTTGACCATTTAACGACTTGACCACTAGACCTTGGAATTCCCAATAAGGGAGAACAGGATGGACAAAGAAAAGTATATGAAACAAGTCAAGGCGGGGGGTAAATCCTATACCATTGCAGATATCGGAAGGCTTCAAAAAGACGGCGTCGCGGACATCGGCCGCCTTCCGTTTTCGATCCGGGTTCTGGTGGAAAATCTCCTTCGCAAACTGGACGGAAGGGTCGTAACCGAGGAGGATCTGAAAAACATCGCCGGATGGAAGAAAAAATACGAGGACCCGGTGGAGATCCCTTTTCACCCGGCCAGGGTGCTGATGCAGGACTTTACCGGGGTTCCGGCGGTGGTCGATCTGGCGGCCATGCGGGACGCGGTCAAACAGCTGGGGAAAAATCCGGAAAAGATCAATCCCCTGATTCCGGTGGACCTGGTGGTCGACCACTCGGTGCAGGTCGACTTCTTCGGCACGGCGGATGCCCTGACCGAAAACGTGGCCAAAGAGTATGAGCGAAACGCGGAACGCTATACCCTGCTCAAGTGGGCCCAGAAAAGTTTTGACAACTTTAAGGTGGTTCCCCCCAACTCCGGCATCTGCCACCAGGTCAACCTGGAACATCTTGGAAAGGTGATCATCGCCGATGAACAAGGCAACGGACCGGCGGCCTATCCGGACACCCTGCTGGGCACCGATTCGCACACGACCATGATCAACGGCATCGGTGTCTTGGGGTGGGGCGTTGGCGGCATCGAGGCAGAGGCGGTGATGCTCGGCCAGCCCTACTACATGTCGATACCGGAAGTGATCGGCGTCAAGATGACCGGAACGCTTCCCGAGGGCGCCACCGCCACCGACCTGGTCTTGACGGTTACCGAACTGCTCCGGCAGCACAAGGTGGTGGAAAAGTTCGTCGAATTCTTCGGTCCCGGGATGAAAAAGCTCGGCGTTCCGGACCGGGCCACCATCGCCAACATGTCTCCGGAATACGGGGCCACCATGGGCTTTTTCCCTGTGGACGAACAAACCGTGGCCTATCTTCGCATGACCGACCGCAAGGCCGAGGCCGACATCGTCGAGATCGTGGCCCGGGAGTTGAACCTGTTCTACACAGGGCAAAGCGACCCCGAATACACCCAGGTCCTGGAGCTCGATCTTTCCACCGTGGCCCCCTGCCTGGCGGGCCCGGCTCGTCCCCAGGACCGCATCGCCATCGACAGGCTCAAGAAGAACTTCGCCGACATCCTGGGGTGCGCATACGACCGGGAGACCGACATTGCCCACATGTCCAAGTTTCACGACGAATCCGGCTCAAAGACGGTCAGGGCCGCTTCCTGCAAGCCGGTCGGGCAAAGGGAAGTGCCGGTCACCATAAACGGGAAAACGGAAGTGATCGGCGACGGCAGCATCGTCATCGCCGCCATCACCTCCTGCACCAACACCTCCAATCCCTATGTCATGCTCGGCGCTGGCATGCTGGCACAAAATGCGGTGCACCATGGTCTCCGGGTTGCACCGACGGTGAAAACTTCGCTTGCTCCGGGCTCCAAGGTCGTCATCGACTACCTTCAAGACGCCAACCTGCTGCCTTACCTGGAGGCGGTGGGATTTCACCTGGCCGCCTTCGGATGCACCACATGCATCGGCAACAGCGGCCCCCTGCTTCCGGCAATCGAAAAGGCGGTTGAAAAAAACGATCTCACCGTGGCGGCCGTCTTGTCGGGAAACCGGAACTTCGAAGCGAGAATCCACCAGAACGTCAAGGCCAACTTTCTCGCCTCTCCGATGCTGGTGGTGGCCTTTGCCCTGGCCGGGCGAATCGACATCGACCTGAGCTTCGAGCCGCTGGGGTTTACCCCCAACGGCAAACCGGTCCACCTGCAAGACATCTGGCCCGACTACGAAAAGATCGACCGGGCGGTAAAAGCCCACGTCAAAGAGGAATATTACGCAAAGGAGTACGGCCGGATCTTCGATGGAGACGAATTCTGGCAGGACCTGCCGGCAGGCAAAAGCACGACCTTTTCCTGGAAGGAAGACTCCACCTACATCAAGAATCCCCCCTATTTCGAAGGATTCGATCTTTCCCTGTCGCCTCCGCAGGACGTGAAAGATGCCCGGGCCCTTCTGGTACTGGGCGATTCGGTGACCACCGACCACATCTCCCCGGCCGGCGCCATTCCGGAAAGCTACCCGGCCGGCCGATACCTCCTGGAAAAGGGGGTCGAAAAGAAAGACTTCAACTCCTACGGGTCCCGGAGGGGCAACCACGAGGTGATGATGCGGGGCACCTTCGGCAACATCCGGATCAAGAACCGCATGGTAGCCCCCAAGGAAGGCAGCTACTCGCGGAAATTCCCCGAAGACGAGGAGAAATTCGTCTTCGATGCGTCCATGGCCTACATGGAAGAAGAAATCCCCCTTGTGGTGCTCGGCGGAAAAGAATACGGCACAGGATCGTCCCGGGACTGGGCCGCCAAGGGGACCCGTCTTCTCGGTGTGCGTGCCGTGATCGCCGAGTCCTACGAGCGGATTCACCGCAGCAACCTGGTCGGGATGGGAGTGCTGCCCCTGGTCTTTGCCGACGGAGAATCCGTGGAGCGTCTAGGACTTGACGGGTCCGAGACCTATACCATCTCCGGAATCGAGGAGATCTCTCCCCGAAAGACCGTCCATGTCGCCGCCGTTCGGCCGGACGGCACCGAGATCGCCTTCGATGCCGTCTGCCGGCTCGACACGGAGGTGGACGTGGACTATTTCCTCCACGGCGGCATCCTGCCCTATGTGCTGCGCAAGTTCGGATAAATGCGCAAAAAAAGCGCTGCGCATTTATTTGAACGTGTCGCACCATTGCCGCAGAGGAGGCTTTGTCACAAAACCACTGACCCGTCATTCCGGACGAACCCCGCGCAGCGGGGTGAGATCCGGAATCCAGGCATATTTTCTCAAGCCGGGGTCGCGCGGCGCCGGTTTTTGTTGACAGCTATCGGAAAAGCTGCTTTTTACGGCCCCTTATGAGCCTTGCCGCTGGCGCGGCGTTCAACGGTTCAGGGTTCAAGGTTCAAAGTTTGCCGGAAGGAATTCTATAGAAATTTTCTGGTCTTAGCCGGCCAGTTTGATCAAGAATGAAACTTATGTCGAAGCCCCTGACGGTGGAGGGACGCGCTCTGTCGCGTCCGTGTTGCCAGAAATGACCCAATACCGGCCACGACGGAGCGTGGCCCTCCATCCTCCAAAACCCAAGGCGGGGACAGGTCGGTTATTGCCGCCGGCCTCGGTCGAAGTTTCACATAAGTTCGGTCCCTGTTGCGGTATCGTCCCAGCGTGGGGGCGGGGCAAGTTTGACTTATCGGACGATCAACGGTAAGGCTTGCTGAAGATGGCGGATCTCATCGAGAGGAACGGGAAATGGCCAAGCCGAAGCTGAAGGAACATCACATTCATCGCGATTGGTGCAAGGGGTGCGGCATCTGTGTGCACTACTGCCCCAAAAGCGTGCTGGAACTCGACGAGAACGACAAGGTCTGTGCCGTACGTCCGGAAGACTGCATCTGCTGCAGGCTCTGCGAATATCGATGTCCGGACCTGGCAATAGAAATCGAAACGGAATAGGTCGGGATCATGACGAACAACATTCGATTTGTTCAGGGAAACGAAGCGTGCGTAGAGGGAGCCCTTTACGCCGGGCTCGATTTTTTCTCGGGCTACCCGATCACCCCGTCCACCGAGGTGGCCGAACATCTGGCGAACCGCCTTCCGGCAAAGGGCGGCAAGTTCCTTCAGATGGAAGACGAGATTGCATCGATGTGCGCCATCATCGGTGCCTCTCTAACCGGCAAAAAGGTCATGACCGCCACAAGCGGCCCGGGCTTTTCCCTGAAGCAGGAGGCACTCGGCTATGCGATCATGGCGGAGATCCCCTGCGTGGTGGTCAACGTCCAGCGCGGCGGGCCGTCCACCGGCAATCCCACCCATGTCAGCCAGGCAGACGTCATGCAGGCGAGATGGGGGCGCCACGGAGACCAGTCGATCGTCTGCCTGACGGCCTCCAACAACCAGGACGTCTTTGAAATGACTGTCGAGGCATTCAACATCGCCGAGACCTATCGCACCCCGGTCGTCTTGCTGCTGGACGAAACCGTGGGTCACATGCGGGAAAAGATCGTGGTACCCAAGGCCGGGGAAATCCCCCTGGTCGAGCGTCTTCGAACCGCCGTTCGGGAAGGGGTCGACTACCACCCCTATCTTCCCCGGGAGGACGGCCGACTTCCGATGTCTGATTTCGGCGACGTCCACCGCTATAACGTGACCGGCCTCTTTCACGACATGTGGGGATTTCCCACCACCAACCCCGGGGTCGTTCACGGCCTGCTGCGGCATCTAAACGATAAAATCAACAACAACGCAAACCAGATGGCCCGCTACAAGGAATACTACATGGACGACGCCGAGCGGGTGCTGATCTCCTATGGGGCGTCGGCCAGAAGCGCCCTTCATGTGGTGGAAAACCGCCGCCCCCGGGGAGAGCGCCTCGGCCTGCTGGAGCTGCAGACCCTCTGGCCCTTTCCGGACGTCGTCGTCCGGGAAAAATGCCGGAATGCCGTCTCCGTGTGCGTGGTGGAAATGAACATGGGCCAGGTCATGCAGGCGGTCAAAGCGGCGGTGGACGATCCTGGAAAGGTGTTTCTGGCCAACCGGATCGACGGGAACCTGATCACCCCCACCGATATCCGGGGCATTTTGCGGCTGATCCAGGGGCGGGGGGTATGAAACGGTTGATTGGTCAAATGGTCGATTGGTTTATTAGGATATGATCCTAAAATTTCTGTGCCGACAACGATCGAGGTAACAAGATGGCAATCAAGGATTACATCCGGGAGCGGTTTTTCCCCCATTTATGGTGCCCGGGGTGCGGGCATGGCATCGTGCTCAATGCCCTGCTGCGCGCCGTCGAGCGGATGGGGCTGAAAAAGAACGACATCGTCATGGTTTCCGGAATCGGGTGCAGCTCGCGGATTTCCGGCTATGTCGACTTTCACACCCTGCACACCCTTCACGGCCGGGCATTGGCCTTTGCCACCGGCGTCAAGCTGGGCCATCCGGAGTTGAACATCCTGGTTCCGATGGGCGACGGCGACGCCCTGGCCATCGGGGGCAACCATTTCATCCACGCGGCGCGCCGGAACATCGATTTGACGGCCATCGTCATGAACAACCGGATCTACGGGATGACCGGCGGCCAGTACTCCCCCTTGTCCGGATACGGCATGCTGGCCACCACCGCCCCCTACCAGAACATCGACCACGATTTTGACGTGGTTGCCCTGTCGACGGCGGCCGGCGCCTCTTTTGTCGCGCGTTCCACCACCTACCACGTGCAGCAGCTCACCGATATCCTCGAAAAAGCGATCAACCACAAGGGCTTTTCGGTAGTGGAGGTGCTTTCCCAGTGTCCGACCTACTTCGGCCGGAAAAACCGGCTCGGCAGCGCCACCGACATGATGGACCAGTTCAAAGAGACCACCACCCCGATCGGATCCAAGGCAAAGGAAAAGGATCCCACATTGATCGAACGGGGAGTCTTTGTGGAAAAAGACATTCCCGAATACTGCGCCGAGTATGACAAGGTCATCGAGCGGGCGATGAAAAAAGGAGCCTGACGGCCATGGAAAGGGTACGAATCGTCTTTTCAGGATCTGGGGGCCAGGGAGTGATCACCGCGGCGATTCTCCTGGCAGAGGCAGCGGTGCTTTACGAGGGGCTGGAAGCGACCCAGTCGCAGTCCTACGGCCCGGAGGCCCGTGGCGGCGCCACCCGCAGCGACGTCATCATCACCGACAGACCGATCCGGTTTCCCAAGGTCATCCAGCCCAACATTCTCATCTGCCTGACCCAGGAGTCCTACAACAAATTCTGCGGCATCATCCGCCCCGGCGGGATGCTGCTCACCGACTCGCGCTTCGTCACCACCGAACGGAAGGTCGACGCCCGCCAGTTCGAACTGCCGATGTTCCGCACGGTGATGGACAAGATCGGCAAACCGATCGTTTTCAACATCTTCATGCTCGGCACCCTCATCGGCCTGACCGACCTGATGCGACCGGAATCGGTCATGAAGGTATTGGAAAAGCGGATCCCCTCCCATTTCCTGGAGATGAACCGCAAAGCCCTCGAACTGGGCCTGGAGTTGGGACAGGAAAATAAGTAGAATGCCTAAAATGCCTATAATGAGCTATAATGCCTAAATTTTAGGCATTATAGGCATTTGTAACTTTAGGCATTCCCCCCCCTTGATTTCTACAGGCCCCTTCTTTCTTTCTTCCTCCGTTTTTGTTCTTGACATCCGCAAACTGGTATGACAACAGACGTCATACTTCATGTTGATCCTGCTTCTCAAGATTTTCCATATCGAAAGGAATCCGCATGGGAAACTTCAAATCATTGAAAAAACCCCTTCTTTCCCAGGAGGTGGAACTGGCCATCAAAAAGGCGATCCTTGAAGAAACCTACAAGGCGGGGGAAAAGCTTCCCTCGGAACGGGAGCTGGTGGAACAGTTCCAGGTCAGCCGGGTAACCGTGCGCGAGGCGTTTCGAAACCTGCAAAGCAGCGGCCTGATCACCATCAAACGCGGGGTCAACGCCGGTGCTTACGTGGCCGAGCCCAATTCCCACCCGATCACCCAGAGCCTCCAGAACCTGATCCATTTGGGCCGCATCGACTATTCTCACCTGATCGACGCCCGGCTCTACATCGAGCCCCGGGCCGCTGAAATGGCCGCCAAGTACAGAAGCGCAGAAGACATTCAGCGCCTCAACAGCCTGCTGGACATGGCTGAAGAGATGGCCGCCAAATACCACAAGCGCGCCCGGCTCATGAATGTTTCGTTTCATTGCGAGGTGGCCAAGATCATGCGCAACCCGATCATCCTTTTCATCACCGAATCGATCACCCAGTCTTATTCTGCGCTGATGATCGACCGAACCCAGCACCGGTTGGACCGGCAGGACATCCTGAAGTTCATCGGCGAGCATCGGGACATCCTCGCTTCAATCGACAAGCAAAACCCTGAAGAAGCCTACGAAAAGACCCGGCGCCACCTGCTGGAGACCTATCTCACCTACTCCAGGGTGGCGCCGGACGAATGTACGAAGGATATCGATCACCGGATCCGGCAGGACCACAATCTATAGCTCTGCCGGATCCATGGTTTTCACCTGAAAGGAGAAGGAGGAGATGATGCCGAAAACAGCGTTTCGATGGATCGTCGGTCTTGCGGTGCTGCTTGTCGCAGGCCTGTGGCTTGCCGGATGCGCCACCGTTGGATCTTCTGCCAAGGAGGAGGGCATTGCTCCGGGTATCGTCTACCAGGTGCCCGATTCGGCTGAAATTGCCAAGGTGGCCTACTACTTCAAGGAGTACAAGGGGGCGTCCCGTCTTCACATGGATGTGACAATCAAGAACACATCGCCCGAAACCAGGCGCTTTCGGGTCAACATCTTCCTGCCGGAGGGCCCTTCGGGGGGCGGCTTGTATCCGCGCAAGGTCAAAGAAGACGCCCAGGGCATCGAAGCAGGACAGGAACACACCCGCGAGTTTCCCATGTATTTTAATCAACTGCCCAGCGGGTTTATGATCGTCGTCAGAGAAATGTCATAAGATATTTGGCCCCGGCGTATAGCTGGATGAAGAAAGGAGTTTGTCATGAAAAAAGGTAGGCTCATCCGTTCCCGGCTGCTTCTCGGAATACTGATCGCCGGCTTGCTCGTGTTCAGCGCCCAGCCGGCCGCAGCCCTGGAGTTTCTGTCCTTCGGCACTGGAAGTCCCGCCGGCACATACTATTTCCTCGGTGCAGGATTTTCCTCCATCATCAACAACAACGTCCCAGGCGTCAGGGTGGCCGCCGAATCAACAGCGGCCTCCACGGAAAACGCTCGTCTGATGATTCGGGGAGAAATGGAGCTCGGGCTGGCCTGCATGGGAACCCTTTCCGACCTGAAGACCCAGGGCATGGACGTCGACCAGATTCGCCTGGTCGCGGTGGGCCACACCAGCGACACCCACTGGATCGTCCGGAAAGAATCACCCATCCGGTCGATTTCCGACTTCAAGGGCAAGGTTATCGGCGTCGGTCCGGCTGGAAGCGCCACGCTGAACATCTACTCCAAAAAACACCTTCAAACCGGCTGGGGGCTGACCTTCGACGACTTTTCGCCCAAGTATGTCTCCTTTTCCGAGGTCACCCGAGGCCTCCGCGACAACACCATCGATGCCGGCATCATCGCGGCCGGCGCTCCCCTGGCCTCGGTCATGGAGCTGGCCAGGGACATTCCCATCCGGCTGATCGAAACCGAGCCGGAAGTACTCAAGCGCCTGCGGGCCGAATACAGCAACGTGGTCCCCCTGGTGATTCCGGCCGGTACCTATGAGGGCATCGACGAAGACGTCCACACCTACACCCTGCCGCAGATGTGGCTCTGCCGCACGGATCTCGACGAGAAGCTGGTCTACCAGATCATCAAGGCGGTCTACGAACACGAAGAGGAGAAAAACGCGATCCACCCTCTTGCCAAGATGTACACCATAGAAAACGCATTCCGCGGCACGCCGGGCGTTCCGGTCGGATTCCATCCGGGAGCCATCAGGTACTACAAGGAAAAGGGAATCTGGGACAAAAGAGAACAGTACTATGAATAAAAGCGGGCCGGTTCCGAACGCTCTGCCGATGGGCAAATAAACAAAAGATATTTTTTTCGCCCTATCGGTCTGACCATAGACATCAGGCCCCGCTTTTCGAAAAATGAAAAGCGGGGCCTGAGCCCGAAGTGTTTATCTGTTTTCCGGCGGCCGGGCAAACTTAGGCGGCTTTAGGCCGGTCGAAAAGAAAAAGGAATATGGAAATCAAAGTCGAGCAGCCAAAACCCCCCATCCCCATGCTGGTCCGCGTCATTGCCGTGGCCATGAGTCTCTACCAACTCTATACCGGCATTTTTCAGCTCACCGCCATGAACCAGAGGGTCACCCACGTCACCTTCGCCTTGGTGCTGATTTATCTCTACTACGGCTTTGACCAGAAAAAGAAGGAAAAGATCGCCTGGCACGGGTACCTGCTGGCGGCTGTCGCCCTGGGCCTGGGCGCATACGTACTGGGCACCTGGTTCAAGAAAATCGGCGAATGCGGCTTGTGCCCCCCGTGGCACGAGCTGGCCATGGGAACCGTCTTTTTGCTGCTGTGCATCGAGGCGGCAAGGCGAACCCTCGGGTGGGTGTTTCCGATCATCGCCGTCGTTTCGATGATTTATGCCGGCTTCGGGGAAATGCTGCCGGGAATTCTCGCCCACAAGAACTACCCCTTCGAACGGATCGTGGGCAACATGTTCATCACCACCGAGGGCGTTTTCGGCATGCTTGCGGGAATCTCCGCCACTTACATCTATTTGTTCATTCTGTACGGCGCCATGCTGCGGGCGGCCGGCGGCGGCGAATTCTTCATCAACCTTTCCTTTGCCCTGTTCGGTCATGTCCGGGGAGGTCCGGCCAAGATCGCGGTGGTGGCCTCTTCTCTTTTCGGCATGCTTTCCGGAAGCGGCACGGCCAACGTGGCAGGCACCGGCCAGATTACCATCCCCTTGATGAAGCGAAGCGGCTACAAGCCCCACTTTGCCGGCGCCGTGGAAACCGTTTCCAGCGCCGGCGGACTTCTCATGCCCCCGATCATGGGAAGCGCGGTTTTCATCATCATGGAGGTGCTTGGGGTCAGCTATGTGACCATCATGAAAGCCGCCGGCCTGACCGCTGTCCTTTATTATTTCGGCCTTTTTCTGATGATCGATCTGGAAGCCCAGAAAATGGGCATGAAGGGAATGCCCAAAGAAGAGCTGCCGTCGCTCAAACAGACAATCAAAGATGGGTGGTTTTTCCTCATCCCCATCGGCGTCCTTATTTTTTTCCTGGTCTATTCCAAGGTGTCGGTCACCCGCGCCGCCTTCTGGGCCACCATTGCCATTCCGCTTTGCAGCATTCTTGGCGGCAGAAAGCGGCGGATGACCTTTCGACAGTTTCTCCAGGGGCTTCAGGACGGCGCGCTGACCGCCCTTCCGGTGGTGGCGATTCTCTCGGTCGGCGGCATCGTCCTGGGGATGATCACCCTGACCGGGCTGGGCCTGATGATGTCCGGTCTTTTGATCAAAATGTCCGGCGGAAATCTGCTCGTGCTTCTGCTGCTGACCATGGTCGCTTCGATTATCCTCGGCATGGGCGTTCCGCCGGTGGCGGCATACATCGTTTTGGCCATCCTCGTGGTGCCGGCGCTGATCAAGATGGGGGTCTATCCCCTGGCCGCCCACCTCTTTGTTTTTTACTTTGCCACCATCGCCTGGATCACCCCGCCGATGGCGCCGGACGCCTTCGTGGCGGCAGGGATCGCCGAAGCGCCCATGATGCGCACGGCCTTTACGGCCTGCCGTCTGGCTCTGGTCATTTTTATCATCCCCTACATGTTCGTCTACAACAACGCCCTGCTGCTGGTGGGCAGTCTCGGGCAGATCCTGCAGGTCTGCATCACTGCCTTCTTCGGGGTCATGGCTTTGGCCTGCGCGGCCCAGAACTATCTCGGCGGCCGGCTCCCGATCCTGCTGCGCGGGGTCATGTTCATCGGCGGCGCGTGCCTCATCTTCCCGGGCCTGAAGACCGACCTGGCGGGTCTTGCCATCGTCGCTGTGATGTTCGGCGTTCGGGTTCCGGAAACGGTCAAGCGCTATACCATCGGCTGGTTCCGCAAAAAGCCATCGACTCGGGGGGAAAGGACGGTAGCATGACTTCTTCTTTTATCGTCGAGATGACATCGGAAGCATTCGCAAAGGCGGCCGGGGGCGACAAGGTGGCGGTGATCCCCATGGGATCCACCGAACTGGAAGGCCCCCACCTGCCCCTCGGCGTAGACACCATCGTGGCAGACGGCGTTGCCCGGCGCTTGGACGGCGAGCCCGGGGTGCTCATCGGCCCTACCCTGCCGATCGGCTATTCCAAATGGTTTTTGCCCTTTTCCGGCACCATATCCCTTGAAACCGGGACCCTGATCCGGGTGCTGACCGAATACGTGGAAAGTCTCATGTCCGCCGGCCTTCGCCGATTCGTCTTTTTGAATGCGCACAAGGGAAACAACGCCTGCATCGAATCGGCCGCCCACAGCCTGCTGGCCAAGCACCGGATTCGCGTAGCGATGCTCAGCCTCTGGAAACTGGCCCATGATCTTTGCGCGGTCAAAGACCGCTCCATCGAAGAGGGCCGCTTCACCCATGCCGGAGAGATCATGACCTCGGCGGTGATGGCCCTTGCTCCGGACACGGTGGTCACCGAACGGATCCGCCCCGACAGGGTTAAATCGCCGGCGAACAGCGCCTTCAATGTGAAAAACTCCCTGGGTGAAACCGAATTCATGGACTCGGTGCAGATCGTCTTTCAGGACATCCGGAACGTCACCGATTCCGGCACCATGGGAGACCCCACCGCCGCATCAGTTGAAAAGGGCGAGGCGGTGGTCGAACGAATCGCGGAATATGCCCGGGCGTTTCTTCAAGAATTTCGTAGACTTCCCCTCGAGTAGAAAACGACTGGAGGCGAGATGACCGATAGGGAACCTGCACTTGAAAAGCGGCTGATCGAACACATTGCCCGCACCGGCTTTGAGGCTCTGGATGCAGAAACCGTCCGCTGCTGCAAAAAGCTGATCATGGACTCTTTGGGCGTCGTCTTTCCTGGCAGCCGGGCACCGGGCTGCCCCGAAATATTGGATCTGCTTCGATCCTGGCAAAGCAAAGAGGGGGCGTCGGTGTTTCTTGCCGACTTTCGCACGGCGCCGCCCCTGGCGGCCATGGCCAACAGCGCCATGATGCACGCCCTGGATTTCGACGACACCCTGGACGCCTCGGCCCTTCACACCTTTGTCAACGTGCTGCCGGCGGCACTGGCGGCCGCAGAAAACCGGGGCGGCATCGGAGGCAAAGAACTGATCACCGCGCTGGTCCTGGGGGTGGATGTCATCTGCCGGATCAGCCTGGCCATCGACCGCCCCCTTTCCTGGATCCGGACGGCCACCTGCGGCAGCTTCGGGGCCGCTGCCGCCGCCGGAAAAATCCTCGGCCTGAATGAAGAAATGCTCTCCAACGCTCTGGGGGTGGTCTATGCCCAGACATCGGGCAACGCCCAGGGGTTGATCGAAAGCCGCCTGGTCAAGCGGATTCAGCCCGGTTTTGCCGCCTCCGCCGGCGTTGTTTCCGCGTTTCTGGCCGCCCGGGGCATCACCGGCAGTCGGCGGTTTCTGACCGGAGCCTATGGATTCTACCCGCTCTACGAACATGGGGACTATCATCCGGAACGGGTCGTCGAGGCTTTGGGAGAGCGTTTTTCCATCGTCGATTTGAGCATCAAGCCGTATCCGTGCTGCCGGATGACTCATTCGGCCATCGGCGCCGCCATGAAATTGAAGGAACAGGTCGGACCGGTGGACAACATCGAGCGAATCGACGTGTCGGTATCATCGATGGTGACGGAGATGGTGGGAAAACCGTTTCAGATCGGCGAAAACCCCCAGGTCGATGCCCAGTTCAGCATCCCTTACACCGCGGCCTGCGCCCTTGTCCGCGGAGATGTCTTTCTGCAGGATTTCGAAGCAGGCCGGATATCCGATCCGGCAGTCAAGCGGCTGGCAGACCGGATCACGGTTTCTGTCGATCCGGATCTCCCGGCAAAAGACATCCTGCAGTCCGAAATGACGGTGGCCCGCAACGACGGCAAGGTCTTTTCCGAACGGGTTCCGGTGCCCCTGGGCAACCCGCACAATCCCATGAGCGCCGGACAGTGCCGGGAAAAATTCCTAAAGTGCATCGACTACAGCGGCCTTCCGATCACAGAAGAGACCCAAAACGAGCTCATTTCCATGATCGAAAACCTCGAGTCGGTCTCTGATGTTAGAGATCTGGTTCGAGCCGTGGCCATATAGACAGCCATGAAGCCGTCGATGCTATGCTTAAAAAAGATGACAAAACCGATACTTCACTGATGAACGACGGCAGCGATAAAAAAATACTTCGACGGCATAAAAATTTGTTGTCATTCCCGCCCCGGATCGACTCCGGGGTAAACTGCAGCGGGAATCCAGGCTGTTTTTCACTACCGCCTCTGGATGACCTGAAAGGACTCTCTTCAATGACCGTCAAAGAACTCTTCGACGCCGGCGCCCTGAAATACGACGCCACCCGCCGGAAAGTGATTTACTGTTTCGACGATTTTTACGGCACCCTGCTGGAGCTTATCCCCTTTGCGCCCGGGGACCGGTTTTCCTTTCTCGACCTCGGCGCCGGAACCGGCCTGGTTTCGGCCCTGATTCTGGAGCGTTTTACAAACGCCAGCGCCCACCTGGTCGACATTTCCGAGAAGATGATGGAAAAGGCCCGAGAGCGGTTTGCGGGCAAAAAGAACGTCCGCTTTACCATCGCAGACTACGATCAGGAAGAATTGCCCGGTTCGTATCCGCTGGTGGTTTCAGCCATGTCGATCCACCACCTTTCCAACGCCGGCAAGCAGCGGTTGATGAAAAAAATCTTCCATATGCTGACCCCTGGGGGCTGCTTCATCCATGCAGAACTCGCCCTTGGCCCCACGGAAGCCGCCGAGGCCCTTTACCAGCAGCGCTGGAACCGCCACCTGGATTCAACCGATATCGGAAAAGAAGAACTCTGCGCAATTTACGAACGGATGGCCTGCGACCGGCCGGCCACCCTGGATCACCAGCTTTCCTGGCTGCGCAAAGCCGGGTTTGCCGACGTGGACTGCTATTTCAAACACTATAATTTTACCGTGACGGCCGGGAGAAAACCGAACGCACCTTAGTACATGTGAGCGTATGGTGACAATTGTTTCACCGCAGAGGCTGCACAGAGAAGATTGAAAAGTTTTTCTCTGCGTTCTCTGCGCCTCGGCGGTGGGTTTTTTGATCTGAGATACGTCACTAAAATTATGTCACCGAGGATTTGGTGGTGCACCACGGAAGCTTTTTCAAGGGAAGGAAGACACAGATGAACATCGACCTCAAACAGCTCACCAAGGACCTGGCCGAAATGGTCGGCAAAGAAAACGTCTTCTCGGATCGGCCTACGGCCCTGGCCTATGCCAAGGATACCATGCCCTGGGATGTGGAGGATCACCATATACCTTACGCGGTGGTCCGGCCGGCAGACAGTCGTGAAGTTTCCGCTGTGCTGGCCTACGCCAGCGGCCGAAAGATCCCGGTCCACACCCACGGTTCCGGCACCTCGCTGGTGGGCCTCGGCCGTCCCAAGACCAACGCCATCGTTCTCGACACGGGTCGGATGCAGACGTTGGAAATTTTCCCGGAGCGGGGCTACTTCGAAGTGGGACCGGGCATGCACATCGGAAAGCTCAGAAAAGCGTTGGCTCCTCACAATGCCCTGCTGCCGATTTTTCCGGGCAGCGAGCCGGTGGCCACCATCGGCGGATCGGTCTCGGTGAACACCAGCGCCCATGCGGTGGATGCAAGCCTCTGCAAGCCCGGCGACTACGTACTCGGGCTGGAAGTGGTTCTCCCCACCGGAGAAATCCTTCAAACCGGCACCGAATCGACCCGCAAGCCGGCAGGCATCGAGGCGACAAAATTTCTCGTCGGCTCCGAGGGCCTGCTCTGCATCATCACCAAAATCCGTATGCGCCTGATCCCCAGGCCGCACATGGCCAACATCGTCGCCTATTACCGGAGCACCGAAGACATTCTCGATACCGTGATGGCGATGTACAAACAGGGGGTGCCGACGCCGCTTTTCTTCGAATACCTGGACGAAAAGGCCGGAAAAATCGGCTTCGAGGCCGTGGGACTTTCCCCACCTACCGGTGCGGTGGCCATGATGAGCATGCATTCGGCCACCGAGATCGGCTGTCAGGAAAAGGCCCGGTTGTTTCTCGAATTCGTCAAGAAGTCGAACCCCATCGAAGCCAGGATCGTCACCAACGACGCCGAGTGGGGGAAAATCTGGAGCAGCCGGGCCGAAGCGGGCAATTACGTATATCGTCTGGGCTCCACCTTCGGCAGTGAGATCACCCCCCGGGTGGACAAGCTCAGAGACGCTTTTCGGGAGGCCAAGGAAATTATCCTGAACCTGGAAAGCTTTCAGGGAAACGAGTTTTATTCCTTCGGCCACATCGGCGCCCCGACGATCCATGCCTATGCCTTCATGCCCACCAAAGACATTTCCAACGAGGTGAAAAAGGCGGTGACCATGGAGGTGCGGGAAAAAACCGAGGCCCTCAACGTCAAATACGGCGGCTGCGGCGGCGAATGGGGCCTGACGGCCCAGCGCGCCGGCTTCCTTACCAAAAAATACGGCAGCACCTACGTCGAGGTACTGGTCCGAATCAAAAAGGCCTTCGATCCTGAAAACATTCTCAACAGAGGTAACCTGGAGGGCTGGATGTGAACCGAGACGACGCCGAGCGAAAAATGCTTCTTACCGAGTTTGCCAGGTGCCGCGCCTGCCGGTTTTGCGTGGATGTCTGCCCGACGTACCAGGCCTCTTCCGGGGTGGAGAGCTTTTCCGCCTATGGCCGGATGCAGATCATCAAGTACTTGCTGACCGGCATGCTCGAATTCGACGATTCGTTGACCTACTGCCTCTATAGCTGCCTGCAGTGCCGCCGCTGCGAAACCATCTGCAAGAGCAAGGGGCAGAATCTGGACATCTGTGAACTGATCCAGCGCGGCCGCCGCCTGCTGTCGGGCCGGCTGGCCCGTGGAGGCAAGCATGCGAAGCTCTAAGATCCTGATTTCCCAGGCGCTGAATACCATCTCCGGAAATATGGAGCGGACCGGAGATCCGCTGGGACTCAAAACCGTCTACTGGACGCGGTGGGCCGAGAACCTCGATCTGCCGAGGCAGGGACCCGTCTTGTTGTTTACGGCGCGGATGTACCAGATGCTCCCTTACGTGGTGCAGGCCACCGAGATGGCCGAAATGGCGCATCCGCTGGTTCCGGTCTTGTCGATCAAAACGTTTGCCAAGATGGCGGAAATCGCCGGCGCCGTCGCCGCAGACCCGATCCTTCGTCTGCGCGCCCGGCGGGCGAGGGACATCCGAAGCCGGGCCGAATCGGCCCTGGCCGGCATTGTCCACGCCCTGGGAGACGCGGGGATCCACCCTTCCTATCTGTATGAAAAAGAGCCTTACAGCGGCGTGCTGCTGCACGATTTGGGAATGGAAGAGGCCGCCATTCGTGTCGCCCGATCGGTCTACCGGACCCTGAAAGGCACAGGCGCCGAGACCGTGCTGACCGTCGATCCGCACACCACCTACATGCTCCGTCATGTCTTCCCCCGCTACATTGCCGGCTTCGATCTGAACGTGCGCCACTACCTGGAAGTGCTGGCAGACGTCGGTGCGGTCCCGAAGAAAATTCGAAAGAGCGGACTTCCCGAAAAGATCGTCATGCACGACTCCTGTGTGATGACCCGGGACCTTGGGGTGGTAGAACCGGCCCGCGCAGTATTAGGCCGGCTCGGCATCGAAGTGCTGGAACCGGAAAACACGAAAACCGACACGGCCTGCTGCGGCGGACCGGTGGAGTATGCATTTGCCGATCTGAGCCGCTCGATCTCGTGCATCCGGGCAAAAGAGCTGGCCGGCGTATGCCGCGACGTGCTCGTTGCCTGCCCGATCTGCCTGATCAACCTGATGAAGCACGAAAAATTGATGGGCATCCGGGTCTGGGACATGGGAGAGATTTTGAACAGGGTTTTTGCCGGACGTTTTATAGACGAATCGATCGCCCAGAAACCGTAATATCTTTTCACCGAAAAGGAGAACGCATGGGAAAAAAGAACTCAAGCGAACTGCTCAAAAAAATCCACGACGCCGTGGTGGCGTTCGACGAGGAAAAGGCAGCCGAGCTCTGTCGCAAGGCCCTGGAGGACGGTATCGACCCCTATGATGCGATCATGAAGGGACTGGCCGCCGGCATGGACACGGTGGGCGATCTTTACGAAAAAAAAGAATACTTCGTCCCGGAGCTGCTGCTCTGCTCCGATGCGATGTACGCCGGTCTCGATGTGCTCCGACCCCACGTGAATGTGGGTGAGCACCAGGCCGCGGGCAAGATCGTCATGGGGGTCGTGGAAGGAGACATCCACGATATCGGAAAAACCCTTGTCAAGACCATGTTCGAAGCCGCCGGCTGGGAAATTTACGATCTGGGAAAGGATGTCAAGCTCGGCCGCTTCGTCGAGGAGGTCCAGCGCACGGGGGCCGACGTGGTCGCATTGTCGGCGCTGATGACCACCAGCATGATGGCCATGCCCAAGGTCATCGAGATGCTCAAGGCCGAAAAGCCGGAGGTTGTGGTTCTGGTGGGCGGCGCGCCCTTAAACGAGGAGATCGCACAAAAATACGGCGCGGACGGCTACGCCAAGGACGCCATCTCCGCCGTTCATGAGGCCGAACGGCTGTACAAAAAAGTAGCATAAAGCTGCTGCAGCGATTTTATCGATGGAGAAGACATGCATTTTCAAAAAGACCGAATGACGCCCGCCGAGCGAATGGACGCCCTGTTCGCCTATCAGAAGCCCGACCGGATCCCGGTCGGGGCCATGAGCACCGGGTTCAACACCCGAAATGCCGGCCACACGGTGGCCGACGCCCATCAGGAACCGAAAAAAAGATTTGCCGACATGCAATGGACCACCGGACAGAATGGGTG
>JAIPEL010000075.1 GCA_021737185.1 Desulfobacterales bacterium
ACCTGCGGATATGGACAGACCTCAATGCAGACGGCGTCAGCCAGGCAGAAGAGCTCAAATCCCTTTCCGACCTTCACATCACCACGATCAGCCTTTCAGCCCAGCAGATCGACGGCACCGAGGGCAGAAACACTGTCACCCACCAGGCTTTGTTCACCCAGCTTCAGACCGATGAAAACGGCAATGTTCTCACTGACACCGAAGGCAATCCCATCGAAGATCAAAGGGTGGTAAGGGACGTCTGGTTCTTTCACGACCCCCAGGACGCGGTGTACGAATACGAAGGGGAGGTTCCCCCGGAGGTCCTGGCCCTGCCGGAAATGGCCGGAAAGGGCCGGGTGATGAACCTCTCGCACGCCATGGCCGAAGATGGAGTGCTGCAGGCGGCGGTTACCGGGCTGCTGGCATCGAAGCAAAGCGGGCTTGCCGTGCTTCGAAGCCAGGCGGACGCGCTTCTGGCCCTCTGGACCCGAACCGATCACATCGCCCCCGACAAAACCCGGGGCACCCAGGAAATCTTGAACCACAACTACGCCGATCCCCAGGCTAAAAGGCCTTTCCGCGTTCTTGCCTATGCGCGGGACATCGCCATCCTGGAGTCGTTTGCCGGCCGGTCTTTTGAAATGGTCATAGACGGTGAGAGCACTACCGACATCCTGACCACCGAAGCCTCCCGCTCTCTGAACGACAAATACGAGTACCTTCGCGATTCGGCCATCATCAACCTGATCGCACAGGACCTGTATGGAAAAGACGTCTATGCTCTCGAAGAAAAAGACCTCGACTACGAGACCCTATACAGCCGGTTGGAAAATGACCTGCTCCATGGGGCCGGCGAACCAAAGACGGATGCGGCCCACCTGCTGCTGGCGCTGGTGGAGCGGGACCGCCGGTCGGTGTTCAACCATCTTGACCCGTCAGTTTTGTCCGACACCGAAGTCGACACCCTTTTGAAAGCCAACGGCATCGTTCTTGTTCCCGACGGGCAAGGCAGCGTTACCGGAACCATCGGCGACAAAACCTGGTTCGGTGACGGAAGCGACACCATTTACGGAAATGAACGGGACAATGAAATTCATGCCGGCGGGGGAAATGACAAAATCGAGGGGAGCGATGGAGACGATGTTATCTACGGCGGCGACGGAAACGACATCATCGACGGGGGAGAAGGAAACGATTTTCTCTTCGGCGGGGCCGGCAACGACGTTTTGAACACCGGCGGCGGATACGGCCACGACGTCATGGACGGCGGTGCCGGCGACGACATTCTGCAAGGATCCCACCGCAGCTCCACCTATGTCTACGTGTACGGGGAAGGAAACGACACGATCCAGGATTCGGGGCAGGTGGGCGTCACACCGGACGTATTGCGGCTGCGAGGCATCCGCGCCGAAGACCTGAAATTAGAACAAAAGGACAGCGACCTGATTATCATAATCAAGGACCTGGGGTCGGATGACCCGCTGGCTTATAGCGGTTCCATCCGGATCGTAAACGCGTTTGGTAGTGGGAAAATCGAGAGGTTCGAACTGGAAGACGGGGTGCTCTCGTTTAACGACCTCCTCGATCGAGGCGGATTCAATGACAGCATGTATTTCTACAATCTCGGCGACGGCGAACGATACATTTTAGATAATGCCGGGGTCGATGCCCTGTACTTCGGAGAGGGAATTTCCCCGGGCGGAATTGCTGTACGCGGTTTTGAGGATTCCAGGGATCTTGTCATAGCTGTTGCCGAGGAAGGCAAGCCTTTTGAGGACCTGAGCCGGCGGGTAACCATCCAAGGCGGTTTCGCAACGGACAAGGCGGTCGAGCGATTTTTCTTCAGTGACGGCACGGAAATGAACTTGCCTGAGTTGCTGGCTCTTCAGACCTCCGGCGGAGACGACCTGATCCGGGTCGTGGATGCCGGCGGCAGCGCAGACGGGGGGGCTGGAAACGATTCGATCTATGGCGGGGCCGGCGCGGATCTTCTTGCCGGGGGCACGGGAGTTGACATGCTTTTGGGGGACGGCGGCGATGATACCTATTCTTTTTATCGCGGAGACGGCCGCGATACGGTCATCGATTCGGCCGGAGCCGATATCCTGGCCTTCGGTGGGGGGATTGCTGCTGCCGACCTTGCCATTGAAAACGAGGGAAACGACATCGTGGTGGGCCTTGTCCAAGAAGGCGTGGCATTCGAAAACCTGGCCGATCAGGTGACCATAAAAGACTGGTATTTGGCGGAAAACCGCGTTGAATCTTTCACCTTCTCTGACGGCACTTTCCTGGACACCTCCGGCATTCTCAGCAAGATGACCGGCGGCGGCGCCATCTACGGCCTTGAAACCGATGACACGATTGCGGGAAGCGAATCGGCCGACTTCATCTATGGCCGGGGCGGCAACGACATCCTGTTTGGCTATGGCGGCAACGACGAACTTCACGGAGAAAGCGGCAACGACAGGCTGGACGGGGGCACTGGAAACGACATCCTGAAAGGATACGGGGGCGACGACTTTTACGCATACAACAAAGGAGACGGCCGGGATATCGTCGCAGACGAAAACGGGCCGCACGATGCCGGATTCGACACCCTCTTTTTCGGCTCCGACATCGTAAAAGCCGATCTGACCGTGGTCAAAGACGGCCTCGATGTGGTGATCGGGATCAAAGAGCCCGGGGCCGCCTTTGAAGACCTTGCCGACACGATCCGTCTCAAAGACTGGTACTATACGGAAGGCCTGCGCCGGATCGACAGATTCGTCTTCAACGATGGAACCGAACTCGACGCCGCCGGCCTTGTCTCGATCATGGGCACGAGCGGAGAAGACGAGGTCGCAGGCGTTGAAACAGACACCGCTTTTTTCGATACTCCAGGAGACGACCGCTACTTCGGCAAAAGCGGCAACGACGCTTATTTTTTCACTCCCGGCAGCGGGAAAGACGAGATTTCAGACGGCGGAGGTACCGACCGCGTCGTGTTGGATGCGGCCATCGCCCCGGAAGACCTGTCCGTGGTGTGGCAGCAGGGTACAAACGACATTGAAATCACCTTTGCCGGCAGCCCGAGCGACTCCCTGACCCTCAAAGATTGGTACAATGCCAACAGCCGGGTCGAGACATTCGAATTTTTAGAGGGCACGGTTTGGAATGCGGCGGACTTTCTGACCGCCATGGGCACCGAGGGAGAGGACGTCTTCAACGGCGTCCCGGAATTGGCCAACACGCTTTCCGGCCGGGGCGGTCCGGATATCATTTCCGGCGGTCGTTTGGATGATGTGATCGACGGCGGCACAGGCGACGACGGGCTCGACGGCCAAGAGGGCGAAGACACCCTCATTGGTGGCGCCGGTGCGGACCACCTATGGGGCGGCCCGGGCAGCGACACCTATGTGTTTGACCGGGGAGACGGAAAAGACATCATCCTGGACAAGACCCCATCTCCCTGGAACAGCAGCGGCGGGTCCGCCGACACCCTTCGATTCGTTTCGGGCATCGGCCAAGATCACCTTCTCTTCAAGGTGGACGAAAAAAGCGACCATCTGCATATCGGCGTTGTCGATCCGTCATCGCCGGAAACACCATTTGAAGACCTCTCCGACACGATCACCATCGAAAACTGGTACCTGGGCAACTACAGAATCGAGCGTATCGAACTTACCGAAACCGGACAAGTCCTGACCCCGGCCGATGTGCTGGCGGCAATGGGCACCGACGGCGACGACACGATCAAGGCGCTCTCGGAGGGCAGTGTACTCGACGGCGGCGAGGGCGACGACACCCTATACGGCAACCTTCGGTCCGACACTCTTTCCGGATCGGCTGGAGACGATGTGATCTTCGGCCGGGGCGGGGCCGACATCCTGGCAGGCGGTGAGGGCGCGGATTTCATCAACGGTGAAGAAGGCGACGACACCTATTGCTATAGCATCGGCGACGGCAGCGACACCATCGAAGACCGATACCTGAAGACTTCGCTGAAGTACGGATGGACCACCGCGCTGATGCGCTGGGACTACTACGAAAAGACCGAGCTGATGGACGGCGGCCAAGACTCTCTTGTCTTCGGAGACGGGATCAACACCGACAGCCTGGCGGTCCGCCCGGTTGGAAACAACCTGGTTCTTGCCGTAAAAGAAGGCGACACTGCCTTTGACGAACTTTCCGACAGGATCACGATCCAGAACTTTTTTTCCGGCAAGACAGCGATCGAACAGTTCATCTTTTCCGACGGCACGGTACTCGACAGCCAGGGGATCGTGGACCTCATGTTTACGGAGGGTGACGACAATGTTGCTATAGTGACCGACGAGCCGGTAGTGCTCAGCGCCCGGGGTGGAAACGATACGGTCCTTTCCGGCACCGGCGACGATATCATCTCCGGCGGGGCCGGAAACGATGTTCTCAACGGCAACGACGGCGACGACGTCTACCTCTTTGCCAGGGGCGACGGCCGGGACGTCATCGGCGACCGCGTCGAAAGTTCCTGGTGGATCTCCAGCGCAGGGAACGACACCCTCCGGTTTGCCGAAGGAATTGCTCCCGAACACGTGGTCATATTCTGGGGAGGGGCGCTGACCGGCTGGAATCAAGACGGAACGACATGGGAGAATCACGATCTGGACCTTGCGGTCGGCCTCAAAGAAAACGGGAAATCCCTGGCCGAGCTTAGCGACCGGGTCCTTCTTACCGAATGGTTCAACCGCCAAACCAAGATCGAAAAAATTTCCTTTGCCGACGGCACATCGCTTGATGCCCAGCAGATGCTCGATGCCGTCTTTACCGAGAGCGGCGATTTCGTCGATGTCCAGGAAGCGGACCTGGGGCACACCTTCAACACCGGCGCAGGAGATGATGAGATCTTTGCTACGGAAGGAGATGATACCGTCCGGGCCGGAGAGGGGAACGATCTGGTTATAGGCCGAGAAGGGGAGGACAAGATTTCCGGCGGTGACGGCCATGACATCCTATACGGCGATGAACCCTTGGACCAAGGAGAAGGACAGCTTTTCGGGTTCAAAGACAATCTTTACGGCGGCGCCGGAAACGATGTTCTCTCCGGCGGCGGCGGTTCCGACGTTTTGGAAGGCGGCACCGGGGAAGATCAGCTCTTTGGCGGCGCGGAAGACGACAGCTACCGGTTCAGCCGCGGCGACGGCGCAGACGAAATTTTCGACCGGACCGGCTTCGAAGACGAACAGTACAAAACCGACCGCTTCGGGCACGGAAGCTGGGTGACCGTATACAACCAGGTCAACTCCGGGGAGGGTGACCGGGTGGTCTTCGGCGAGGGGATTTCGCCCGAAGACGTAATTTTCGTGTGGGCGGCCGCGAAAAACCAAGACGGCACGCCCGTGGATCGCCGCTTTGACATCGGAACAGACGACCTTGTTGTGGTCTTGAAAGATCCGGTCAACCCCGATGCCCCCATCGACACGCTCACCGACCGGATCACCATCAAAAACTTCTTCACCCGGGTGGTGCCCTGGGCGGAGCCCGATGTAGAACCGATTTTTTTCATGTCTTCGATCTCGCCGGACGGCGACCAGAACCCGCCCTACGATGTGCTTAACGCCGAGTACGTCAATCGGATCGAGCGCTTTGTGTTTGCCGATGGCACGGTGCTGGCCCGCCACGACCTGAACCAGGCCATGGGAAGCGACCGGGACGACCGGATCGAGGCGGTTTTGTTCGAAGACAGCCGCCTTGCGGGTCTTTCCGGAGACGACATCCTCGTTGGGCACGTGGGAGACGACGAACTGTTCGGCGGAGAGGGCGACGACCGTCTGGAGGCAAGCTACGGGGAAAACTTCATGGACGGCGGCGAAGGGGATGACACCTACGTGCTGTCTGCCGAAAACACGCCGCCCTGGGACCGGCTGACGGCGGACGACCTGATCGTAGACGGTGACGGCGCAGACCGGGTCCTTTTCCTAAACGATATCCCCAGAGAAGATATTTATTTCACCCTGGAAGAAGGCGACCTGGTGATCACTTACGGCATCGAACACCAGAACACGGTTCGGATTGCGGAAAACAGCGTGGAGCGTTTCGAGACCAGCGACGGCTCGTTTATCACCCGCGAGCAGGTGACGGCCGCCATCGACGCGGTGGCCGACGGCCTCGGGATCTTGCCGGAGGATGTGGACGTCGAACACATGGCCGAAGACGTGACCCTCAAGGCGCTTCAGTACAATGCCTGGACCGACGGTTTTGTCATGCAGCTGGGCGACCCGGAGTGGAACGAGTTTGCCGGAAACAGCGAAAACGAAATCGTCCACGGCGGCGAGGAATACGACGATCTTTTCGGCCACAGCGGAAACGACATCCTTTACGGCCACCATGGCGACGACTGGCTCAACGCCGGAAACGGCAACGACCAGTATGTTTTCTTCCGGGGCGACAACAACGATACCATCCTGGATGCGGAAAACCCCCTGGAGATCGACGGGGGCGGCGGCGAACCGGTATTTTTCTCCAGTACGCTGGAAGGGGGCTTTGAAGAAGGGTTCGGCGACGAGGACCTGATCTGGGAGGTGCAGGCCAGCGAGGCGCCCAGCAACGACACCCTGCTGTTCAAGAACGACATCGGGCTTGAAGACCTGGAGGCATTCTGGGCCACCGATATCGACGACTGGTACAACGAGACCGTCAACGACCTGATGATCCGGATCAACCCGGTCGACGGCAGCGGGGCCACGGCCGACCGGCAAGGCCACATTCAAACGATATTGGGCCATTACCAGGGGCAGCTCTACCGCGAACTTGAGGCGGAAGAGCTCGAGGAATACAGCGACAAGGCGCTTCGACACCTGGTGTACGAGATCGACCTGGGCTACAGCTGGGTGACCCGGACCTCTTCACCTTACACCGTTTTCAGCTGCCTGGACGACTGGAGCCGGCAGGCGCCGTATTTCCGCGACTACGTGCATGGAGAAGACACCGTCACCATCGAGCAGTTCTACGACGAGCGCTACACCCTGGAAAACATCGTAATAGAGGGCGACAGCTACACCCTGACCAACAACGACATCATGGACCTGATGTCCACCGGCAGCGCCGAAATGATCCGTGGGGTGGACTGGGCTGCAAACACCATCGACGCAGAAGCCGGAAACGATGCGGTGATCGGGGGCGACCTGGGCGATACCATCACCGGAAGCGAGGGCAAAGACTTTATCCACGGACGGATGGGAGACGATACTTACTTGTTCGAGCAGGGCCACGGCCGGGACCAGCTCACCGACGGCCCCCAGGATTTTCTGGAGGTGGTGGAAGGGGCCCGGTACTGGGAAGGGTACCGCGGCGGCGGTTTTGTCCCCAGCTCATTCGCGATGGAGGTTACCCTCTATGAACCTGTTTCCACGGGCGGTGATATCGGCGATCCGATTTTTCGCAGCGGTGGCGACACGGGTGCGGGCGACGGGGGCGGATACGACCGGGCCGTGTTCGGCGAAGGCATCCATCTGCGCGACATAGGATTTGCGGTGATCGATGCCGACTGGGATCCGAGCCTCTATGTGGGATACGGAACGGTCACCACCGACTGGGATTGGGACGATGTGGACGGGCTGACCGAGCAGTACGGCAACGCCGGCCATTTCGGCTTCAGCATCGGTGACAACGACTGGATCTGGAGATCGGATCCGATCTACGAAAACGACATCCACCTGCCGGACCAGTTCACCGAGGACCGTGCCGTCGAGGAGTTCATAGCGGCCGGCGGCGCCTCGATCACATGGGATGATCTTCAACAGGGATTTTACGATGCCCAAAATTTCATCTGGGATAACGAAGATGCCCTGTGGGAGATTGAAGACTGGGAGCGAAACGCGCGGGGCTACGTGGACCGGGCGATCTGGTCCAAGTGGCAGCGGATGGACCGGGAAGTTGCCGGCACCGAGGGGAATGACCAGATCCTGGCGGGCGATGGAGACGACACAGTGATCGCAGGTGCCGGAGACGACGTGATCGAGGCCGGCTTCGGCACGGATGTGATCGACGGCGGGACAGGAAACGACTTGTACGTTTACAGTCGGTGGGACGGGTTCGACACGATCACGGACGCAGGCGGAAGCGACACCCTCGGCTTCGGGCCGGATCTTTGGCCGAACGACCTGGTGGCCACGATCGATCCGGACTCCGGGGACCTGACCCTGGGCGTGATTGACCTGGTCGACCAGTACTGGTTCGAATACGAAAATGACATCGGCCCGTACCGCCCCGATCCAGCAGAGATGGTCGAAAAGGTTATCATTTCAAACTTCTGGAGTCTTGATGGCCGGGTCGAAGAGTTCTTTTTTTCCGGCAATTTCGCGTTCGCCGCGTCGGATATGGACCTCTATAATTATTTATTCACCTCCGAGGGCGACGATGAGATCTTCGGTTTGGAGGGGGACAACGAGATCTGCGCCCAGGCAGGAGACGACATCATCACGCTGGGCGACGGAAATCACGAGGTGATGGCCGGCAACGGAGATGACGTGGTTACGCTGGGGCTGGGTAACCACTATGTCATCGGCGGCGGCGGAAACGATATCGTCTACAGCTCCGACGGCAGCGACTGGATCGAGTCCGGCTGCGGCAACGACGTGATTTTCGCCGGCGGCGGGGATGACGAGATCTACACATGGGGAGAAAGCAACACCGTCTATGCCGGCAACGGCGACGACAAGATCTTCACCGACGGGATGATCGATCATATCTACGGCGGCGCTGGAAACGATACGATCGTCAGCAACGGCGAAGAAGGGGGGGATCACTTCTACCACATCGGACCGGGAGACGGCCACGACACCGTCCACGACTTTGGCGGCATCGACGCCCTGGTGGTGGAAGGCGGCTATACGCTTGGCGATGCGTTTATCCAAAAACATGACCAGGCAGACCCCTCCCTATACGATGTTTTCGTGGCCCTGCCCGACGGCACCACCGCTACGCTGAAAGACTGGTCCCTGCCCCAAAACAAAATCGAAAACATCGTATTCGATGATGGAAGTTCACAGCCCGTCGATAGCCTTTTCCTTTTTCAATCGCGCAATGACACGGTGGCGCTCGAAGAAGATGGAGCTGCCGTTGGGGTCGTGGAAACGGCATTTGCCACGGGAACGGTCGCCTTTGCCCTCAGCCGGGACAGCGAAAACGGAAGCTTTGTCCTGAACGACGACGGCTTCTTTACCTATACCCCGGAAGAGAACTTCTTCGGAGATGACACCGTGCAGGTGACGGTCACCGATACCGGCGGCGCCGGCGGCGGGGTCTCCGACGTGGCCACCCTTCGGTTTGTTGTCTCCCCGGTCAACGACGCGCCGGTGGTAACCGACCCAAGTCAGGCATACACGCTAAAGGAGATCCGGGAAGTTAGGGGTCTGATCGAGGCCTCGGACGTGGACGGAGATGAGCTTTCTTTTTCGGTGGAAAAAGGACCGGCACACGGGGCCTTCCTTCTTGATGATACCGGCAGCTGGACCTATACACCGGACGATCTGTATATCGGCGACGACCGTGCGGTGGTGGAAGTCTCTGACGGAAACGGCGGTCTATCGCAGGCCGAGCTTTTCTTCGAAGTGCTGGCCGCCCCGCCGGTGGTAGAGGATTTCACCGTCGATTTGGAGGAAGATACCATCGCTTCGGGCGACCTTGCGGTGGTCAATCCTGGCGGGGGGATGCTGACGTATTCGGTTACCCAGCCGGCGCAGCACGGCCGGCTGGAGATCGACCACGCGGGCCGCTGGACCTACACGCCCGAGGCGGACTTCAACGGTGGCGACAGCGGGCAGATCACCGTCACCGATGAGTACGGTTTCAAAGACACCGCCAAAGTCGATTTTACCGTAGCCCCGGTCAACGACGCGCCGGTCGTCCCCGAATCGCTCCAGTACGTCCTGTTTGCCGCAGCCCAGCAGGCCGGCAGCGTGCCGGCCGAAGACGTGGACGGTGACACCCTGGCCTTTGCAGCGGTGGTGGCTCCAGCCTACGGCGCCTTTGACATCGACGAAAATGGCCGTTGGACCTACACCCCGGATGCGGACTTTGCCGGCGAAGACCGGGTGCAGGTGGAGGTTTCCGACGGAAACGGCGGTACCGTCAAAACCGACCTGCTTTTCAAGGTGAACGTGTTCGAAGGCGGCACTGCGGTGGTGGGAAAAGGCGGAACCGGCACGATTCTGATGGACGGCATCAGCAAAGACGACCTGGCCCTGACCCGTGCGCAGGACGACCTGTTCATCGCGGTGCGGGATCGGGGCAGTATGATGCTGGCGGGGTATTTTGCCGCACCGGAAAATGGAGTCAATGTGCTGCAGACCCTGGAAGGTCCGCTGCACCTGGACAAGGAACGGATTGCCGATGTCGGGCCCGGATGCTGGTGGCGGCGTTTGACGGATCAATTCGGCCGCTGGGGCATAAAAAATCTGATCTACGGCTCTTCGAAGAGCGAGACCCTGTTCGGCGCCGAGGAGAACGATGTCTTGTTCGGCGCAGACGGCAATGACGGGCTTTACGGCGGAAGCGGCAACGATACCCTGGTGGGCGGAAACGGAAAAGACCACCTGTGGGGCTGGGATGGGGATGACACTTTATACGGGGACAAGGGCAGGGGTTTTCTTTTCGGCGGGCGCGGAGACGACGCTCTGATCGGCGGTGAGGGCAACGACCGGCTCGATGGGGGATCCGGTGACGATTGGCTTTTTGGAGACGAGGGTGACGACCGGATCGACGGCGGCAACGGAGACGACATTCTGGTCGGCGGCGCCGGCGACGACGTGCTCGACGGCGGCCGGGGCGACGACATTTACCGGTTCGGACCGGGAGACGGAAAAGACCGGGTTTCCGACAGAGACGGCGGCTGGTGCTGGTGGAAAAAAGACAGCGGACACGACACGGTTCGGTTCGATGATGGGGTGTCAAGGGAAAGCGTGGCCATTTTCATGCGGCATAAAGACCTCTACCTGCAGTATGGAGACGAGGACATTGTAAAGATCGATCAGCAGCTCCATTGCCGGGGAGGGATCGAGCGCTTGGAACTGGCCGACGGCAGCTACCTGACCGATGCCGACATCGACGGCATCATTCAGCAGATGGCCGCCTATGCCGTCAAGGAAGGGATTTGTCTTCGCTCGGTACAAGACGTGAGAAACAACGAGGACTTGATGACCCTTGTCGCCGACTCGTGGAATGCCGCCTGATCAGCTCTCTGGATTACAGCCTCGCGACGGTGCTGCAAATTCAAAAGTCGTCCTCCCGGCCGGAGCCTCCCTCTTCGTCATCCCGGCCGGCCTGTTCGGCGTAGTCACGCAGTGACGACTTGTGGGGCGTAGCTCATAGAACGAAGACCCAAGACGGAAGCCAAGCGGAGAGCCGTGGTTCGACAGGTTCGACAAGCTCACTGCAGGCAAGCTCACCACCCTGCCTGTCCTGAGCGCAGTCGAAGGGAGTCCCGCTGAGGCGGGATCGAAGGACAAGAACCAAACACCAAATCACAATTATCAAACAAGGAAAAAACCTTTCTAAAGGCATCTTGTTTGGAATTTGGGGCTTGAGAGTTGGAATTTGTTTGGTCATTGTGATTTGAGATTGGATCATTTTTGCGTTTGACCCTGAACCTCTGAACCCCGAACCCCGAACCTCTGAACCCCGAACCTCTGAACCCCGAACCTCTGAACCCCGAACCTCTGAACCCCGCCGGGGAAAACAGGTTTGAATGTCCCCGATTGGTGGGGTCAAGTCGGCGTCTTCGTGCATTCTATCCAATTTTCCCGCCGTTTGGCAAGCAGATCTAACCCATTGATTCCGTGGCAAAAAGATCAAACTATCCATGAGCCCCCTTTTGACAATCCCGAAGGAAGACCTATTTTCTTGGTTTAAAGGTTCAGAGGTTCAGAGGTTCAGAGGTTCAGGGTTGAGAGGTTCCCCGAACCCGGAACCCTGAAACTTGATGAAATCGTAAAAAGTGCCCGGAACTGATCCGGGGGTATCCAGATGTTTTTGAAATTACTGGATTCCCGTTTTCACGGGAATGACGGAAAAAGGAAAATCCGGACTTTTTACGAGGCATTCAACCTTGAACCTCTGAACCTCTGAACCCTGAACCTCTGAACCTCTGAACCCTGAACCTCTGAACCCTGACCCTGAACCCTGAACCTTTCCACCTCTTTCTCATCATTTCCTAACGGGGTGTGGATACGGCCGCCCAAACGGAATTTTTGTAAAGGATAAGGACCAGATGATCGAAGCGGTGCTGCTGGACCTGGACAACACGATGGTGCTGTTCGACGAGACAACCTACGTAGAAGAGTACTTCGAACGGCTTTTCCCCTGGTTTTCGGACCTGTTCTCTCCGGAGGAACTCACGGAAAGGGTCATGACGGCCACGGGCGGGCTGCGTGAAAACAGCGGCCGGGTCAGCAACCGGGAGTTTTTCCTGGACCGCTTCGACGCCGACGGCACGGCAGGCCGGAGCAGGGTGTGGGAACGGTTCATGGGGTTTTACGAGGAAGACTATCCCGGGATTCGAGTGAAGGCTTCGGCCCCGGCCGGCCTCCAAAACGTTCTATTCAGCCTTGCCCGCTCCAGGCTGAAGCTGGTGCTTGCCTCCAACCCGGTGTTTCCGCTCATCGCCCAGGAAACGCGAATGGGATGGGCCGGCATCGCCCCAAGTCATTTCGACCTGTTCACCCACATCGAAAACATGTCCTTTGTCAAGCCGAACCTCGGCTATTATCGCCAGATCTGTGACATGCTCCGGGTGCCTCCGGCCTCCTGCCTGATGGTGGGAAACGATCCTGTAGCAGACATGGAGGCCAGGCGGGCTGGCCTGAAGACCTATCTGACCACCGACGCGGCCGACGCCGGATACGCCACGCTTTCTCTTACAGCAGCGGCCCGGAAAAAAGATACGGCTCCGGCAGACGCCGATTTTGTCGGCCCGTTTTCGGAAGTGCCGACGGCTGTCGAAAAGCTCGGCGGATCGATATCGGAAGCACCCTCTCAGGGCAGCGCCTCCGAAAACCGGGTTCGAAACGCCGCCGCTTCGTCATAAAATCATCGGACCGATTTTTTTTGCCGGCCATTCCCTGTTTCTCACGCCGATTTTTCTTGATATACGATTCATTTAATTTTAATCCACTGATCCAGTGTGAATCCCCCGCAGCTTGTTGGAGCGAAGCGGAAATCCCGCGTATCGGGGCTGCGGGTCACATCATTTCGCGGCACGCGAAATGAAAAATAAAATCGCGGGAGCGGTTTCATCGCGACCGCGATTTTACGAGGGAGCCTTTGACATGGCAGAAGAATTCGATTCGGAAAAAGAGGAAAAAGAGGAAGACCAGGAGCCCAGTTTTGCCGACCTTCTCGAGTCTTACGAGGCGGGCATGACCGACGACCTCCAGGTAGGGGAAAAGGTCCGGGGAAAGATCATTTCCGTCGGACACGATGCGGTTTTTGTCGACACCGGGACCAAGGTGGACGGCGTTGTCGAGCGCGAAGAGCTCCTCGACGAGGAAGAAAACCTGCCCTATGCCGAAGGCGACGAGATCGAACTCTACGTGGTTTCCATAGACGAGCACGAGATCCGCCTTTCCCGGTCGGTATCCGGCGCCGGCGCGGTTGCGCTGCTTCAGGATGCCTTCTCCGGCGGCATTCCCGTGGAGGGAAAGGTCAGCGCCACCTGCAAGGGCGGATTCAACGTGGCGGTCGCCGGCCGGCGGGCCTTTTGCCCCATCAGCCACATCGACGTTCGATATGTGGAAACTCCAGAAGACTATGTGGGAAAGAGTTTTGATTTTCTGATCAGCCAGTTCGAGGAAAACGGCCGCAACATCGTGGTCTCCCGCAAAAAGCTTCTACAGCGGGCCATGGAAAAGGAAAAGAAGGCGTTTTTCGCCGAACTCAAGGAAGGCGATGTGCTCCAGGGGCGGGTCACCAATATTATGCCATACGGCGCATTCGTCGAATTGATTCCCGGCGTCGAGGGAATGATTCACATTTCGGAGCTGAGCTGGTCGCGGCTGGATGCGCCCGGCGAAGCGGTAAAGCCGGACGACACAGTGACCGTCAAGGTGCTCGAAGTCAAACCCGGCAAAAAAAAGGGACAAAAAAAGATCGGCCTTTCCGTGAAACAGGTGGAGGCCGATCCCTGGCAGACCGTAGAGGAGCAATTCAAGCCGGGAGAAAAAGTCAGCGGCAGGGTCACCCGTTGCATGAACTTCGGCGCGTTCGTAGAGATCGCCCCGGGCATCGAGGGACTGGTTCACATCAGCGAGATGAGCTATCTAAAGCGGATCGTCAAACCGGAGGATGTCGTCTCCAAAGGAGAGACGGTGACGGTGGTGATCAAGGAAATCGATATTGCGGGACGCCGGATTTCCCTGAGCCTTCGGGATGCGGAGGGCGACCCCTGGCTGGAAGTGAATGAAAAGTTCGCCGTCGGTCAGGTGGTGGACGGAACCGTGGAGAAGAAGGAAAAATTCGGTCTTTTCGTCTCCCTGGCGCCCGGGATCACCGGCCTCCTTCCAAAATCGAAATTCAGCCGCGCCGAAAAGCCCGCTGTCTTGGAGGGTCTCAAAGCCGGAGATTCGATTTCAGTCACCGTGGAGGAGATCCACCCCCAGGAGCGAAAGCTCACCCTGGCTCCGGGCGATGTCAAAGAAGAAGGGGACTGGAAGAACTTCAAGCAGCCCAAATCTGCAGCGCCCATGAGCGACCTTGCCGAAAAACTGCAAAACGCCATGAAGGACAAGAAGTAAGCTGGGAGGCTATGAAGCTGGGACGCTGGGAAGCCGCTAAGTAAAGGACTATATTTCCGATGTCCAGGCTTCGCCAAGGCTACGCCCGGCAGGCGGAGGTCAGCCCAGCCGTCCCGTTCCCGAACAGGATTTGATCAAGGATGAAACTCCGGTTTCGTGTGAACTTTTAGGTTTCTACAGCCGAAAAAAATCCCCCCCATCCCCCCTTTTTTCAAAGGGGGGAGCGCTTCGGGCATTTGTTCGGATTTGCGAAAGGCGAAAGCCTCAAAGTCCCCCTTTGGAAAAGGGGGATTTAGGGGGATTTGATAGGATACCGCTTCGATCAAAAAATGCAGCCACTCCCGCTTCCGTCATTCCGGACGACCCCGCTTAAAGCGGGAGAAATCCGGAATCCAGCCCCGCAGCTGACCGGTGGGATTCTAACTTCCAGATTCCAAAGAGGCAAAAATGATCGCCGGTGAGGCTCCAAAAACGGCTTTCGGCGACACCGCCTGGGCTGTGGTGCTTCTGGCCGGTCTTTTCTTTTTCAACATCTGCAGCCGGATCGTTCTATCACCGCTGATGCCGGCGATCGAAGCCGACCTTCAAATATCCCATGCCGCCGCCGGGTCCTTGTTTTTTCTGATTTCCGTTGGATATTTTGCCGCGCTTCTCGGGTCGGGCTATGTGGCCGCCCGTCTTCTTCACAGAAGCACCATCATTGTTTCTGCCCTCGGCGTCGGCCTGGCCCTGTTGGGCATCTCTTTTACCCAAAGCCTTGGGACCTTGCGCCTGAGTCTGGTGATTCTCGGCGCTGCGGCCGGTCTGTATCTGCCGTCGGCCATTGCGGCGCTCACTTCCATTGTCCGGCCGCAAAACTGGGGAAAGGCCATCGCCGTGCACGAACTGGCGCCGAGTCTGGCCTTCATTGTAGTACCCTTTGCAGCGGAGCTGATCCTGGGGCGCTTCTCCTGGCAGGCAGTGCACGCGGTATTCGGTGTGTCCGCCGTCCTGCTCGGCTTGTTCTTTGCCCGGTTCGGAAGCGGGGGCAGATTTGTCGGCCGACCCCCGGGAGTTGAATCCATTAAGGTGTTTCTGTCGGATCTCAACTTCTGGATCATGACGTTTCTTTTCGGCCTCGGTATCAGCGGCACCCTGGGGGTGTACACCATGCTGCCGCTTTATCTGGTCGCCGACTGCGGCATGATCCGGTCCGATGCGAATATGCTCCTTTCCCTGTCCCGGGTCTCGGGACTGTTCATGGCCCTGATCGGCGGATGGGCCTCGGATCGGTTCGGCGCCTTTAAAACCATGGTCGTGGTGTTCCTGGTAAGCGGTCTTGCCACGATCGGCATCGGCATGGCTCCGGGTAGATGGGCACTGGCGGCCGTTTTCGTCCAGCCCATGGCGGCGGTATGTTTTTTCCCGGCAGGCTTTGCCGCCTTGTCGGCCATCGGACCATCGGATTCCAGAAATATCGCCGTTTCCCTGGCCATACCTTTTGCGTTTCTCGTCGGCGGCGGCATCGTCCCGGCGCTCATCGGTTTTTTCGGAGATGCCGGATCGTTCCCACACGGGATCGCGCTGGTCGGTGTGATGATCGGCTCCGGAGCCCTGTGGGCGGGTTTACTGCAATATCGCAGCCGCCGGAGCGAATGATACTCCCTTCACTGCAGGCTCCGGGATAGGGAACGACATCAGAGGTCAGCGCCGTCCTTGGCCGGCGGGGCGCCCAGTTTGATCAAGAGTAGAACTGTGCCATTTTGGCCTAGTTTCACATAAGAGGTCCAGGCTTGAGTCTTCGCTCTAAGAGCTCCGCCTTCATAGGTCGCCAAGGCCGCGCCTGGCAGGCGGATGTCTGATGCAGCGACTCCCACTGCCGTCATTCCGGGGGAGCGGAGCGACACCCGGAATCCAGCTTCGCCGTTGATCCCGAGGCGATCAGTTTGATCAACAAGGTATCTCTGCATTTTCTAAATAAGGCGGCGAAGCCGCTATTGGAAAAATCCGTACAGCGGATTTTTCCTTGAAATTTACCGCCATTCCTTGGATGATGAATCCTCCTGGGGCGACAACAAAAGGCGGAAAGGAGCTTTTGTGGCCAAATATGCAGTGATCATTTCGTGGATCGGCGGGGCCTTGTTTACCTACGTTTGGATGATGCGGGTCGGAAATCTTCGCGACAAGGGAAAAAACTGGTACGAGGCCCTGATCAAGGAAAACGACATGATCTTCTTCGGTGCGGTCGGGATTCTTACCTTGGTGGCCATGACCATCGCCGGGTAATCAAATTGCTGACGCGATTTGATTACTAGATCGCGTTCCGCGAAAAATAATAAACGATTCATGCCACCGTTTTTACCGCAGGCAGTGATTGAATGTGACGGGAGGCGCTTGGTCTCGACCGAAAGCGCCCTGTCCAGAAAGAGATTTCAGTATTGGAGACGGCTTTTCCCAAATCGGTTTCCAGTGGAGTAAAAGCCAAACGACTGCTGAAGGTGGTGGGCCCCGAGGACCGGCTGGCCGTCCTGATCAACGCCGATCCGGATTCCCTTGCCAGCGCCATGGCCCTGAGCCGGATCTTCTGGCGTAAGGTAAAAACCGTTCGGTTTTTCCGGATCAACCGCATCGATCGGGCCGACAACCTGGCCTTCATCAGGATGCTGGACATTGGAAACAGCCACATCCGGCTGCTGAAAAAATCCGACTTCACCAAATGGGCCATCGTCGATTCACAGCCGACCCACAATCCGGCGTTTGCCGGCATTGAATTCGACATCATCATCGACCACCATTCGCTCACCCCGGACCTTGCGGCCGAATTCATCGACATCCGTGAAGAATACGGCTCCAATGCCGCCATCATGACCGAGTATCTCAAGGCCTTGAAGATCACGCCTTCTCCGAGGCTGGCCACGGCCCTTTTTTACGGCATCAAGTCGGACACGAACAACTTCGTTCGGGAGACGGCGGTGGCCGACATGATCGCCTTTCGCTACCTGTACGATTTTATCAATCCGAACATCATCAAGAAGATCGAGTCGGCGGAGTTTTCCCGTGAAACGCTTTCCGACTTCAAAAAAGCCATCGAAGCGATGGTCTTTTACAAAGGAATGGCCGTCATTCACATGGGAAGCGTCGAAAAGCCGGATACCCTGGTGATCGTGGCCGATTTTTTCCTGAAGATCGCCGAGGCGAACTGGAGCATTGTCTCCGGGGTCTATGATCAGACCCTGATCGTGATCTTCCGAAACGCCGGCTTCCGCCGAGATGCCGGCAAACTGGCCAAGGAAATGTTCGACTCCCTGGGCTCTGCCGGCGGCCACAGGAGCGCCGCCCGCGCGGAAGTCCTTCTCGACAACATTCCCCGCGGCAAGGGGAAGGGGAAAGACTACGGCAAGTTTGTCATGAGCCTGATCAGAAAGACTTCACGGTCCTGATAAAATCGCTGCCGCGATTTTATTTAATTTCGCGTTGCGCGAAAAATAAAGACTGAACGCAATCTGTTTCCCGGCTCTGTCGCAGAGGGGCCAAGTTTGACAGCGTTGCACCATGGCCGCCGGACAAGTGTCTGGCCGGCAGCCAGAAAGATCGAATGCACCTGCAGACTTCCGCGCATAAAATTCTAAACCGGACCTTCGGTTACTCCTCCTTTCGGGAACACCAGCTAAGCGCCATCGAGACGGTGATGGCCGGAAAAGACGTCTTCGTGCTCATGCCCACGGGTATGGGAAAATCGATCTGCTACCAGATCCCGGCCATGCTCCTGGACGGGGTCGGAGTGGTCGTCTCTCCGCTGATCGCCCTGATGCAGGACCAGGTAAACGCGCTGCGGCTCAACGGTGTGCAGGCCGATTTTTTGAATTCGAGCCTGACTCGAGAAGAAGCATACGAGACCCGGTCCAGGCTCGTCGGCGGAAAGACCGATCTGCTGTACGTGGCCCCGGAGCGTTTGCTTGCGCCCTCGTTCCAGGAAATGCTTCAGAAAGTCCCGGTGGCGCTGTTTGCCGTGGACGAGGCCCACTGCGTGTCCCAGTGGGGCCATGATTTCAGGCCCGAGTACCTGCGGATCCCCGAGGTCATGGCGCTGTTCGACCGGGCGCCTCGTATGGCGCTGACGGCCACGGCAGACGCCCAGACCCGGAAAGACATCCTGGGACGGCTTTCCCTGCGCAGCCCCGCGTCTTTCGTCTCCAGCTTCGATCGACCCAACATTCGCTACCGGGTCAATCTCAAGGAAAAAGGCCGGCGGCAGCTTCTGTCGTTCATCGAGCAGGAGCATCCCGGCCGATCCGGCATCGTCTATGTCCGCACCCGGAAGCGGGCGGATCAAATCGCCGTCTGGCTCGAAGAAAAAGGGATTTTTGCGCTGCCCTATCACGCGGGGTTGGATCAGGACACCAGGGCGCTTCACCAAAAGCGGTTTATCGCAGAAGAAGGCGTCGTCATGGTGGCCACCATCGCCTTTGGCATGGGAATCGACAAACCCGACGTGCGGTTCGTTGCCCACCTGGACCTTCCATCCAGCATGGAGGCTTACTATCAGGAGACCGGCCGGGCGGGAAGAGACGGGGAGCCCGCCGATGCATGGATGGTCTACTCCCTGGCCGATCTGATCTCCATGCGAAGGATTCTGGAGGCTTCCTCCGGAGACGAGGCTTTCAAGCACATCCAGCGTCGAAAACTGGATTCCCTTCTCGGATACTGCGAGACGGCCGAATGCCGCCGAAAGGTGCTGCTCCGATATTTCGGAGAAGACCTCCTTACGGACTGCGGCAACTGCGATACCTGCCTTCAGCCGCCGGATACCTGGGACGGCACGGTGGCCGCTCAAAAGGCGCTTTCCTGCGTCTACCGAACCGGTCAACGCTTCGGTGCAGGCCACCTGGCCGATGTGCTCACGGCAAACGCCACCGCCCGCATTGAAAAGCTCGGCCACGACCGGATCAAGACCTTCGGCGTCGGAAGGGAGATGACCCGCCAGGATTGGTTCAGCGTCTATCGCCAGCTTTTGGCCGCAGGGCTTTTGACCGTGGGCGAATCGGCGATCTCCGGCTTCCGGCTGACACCCCGGAGCCGGCCGGTGCTCAAGGGAGAGAAAAACATTCGATTCAGAAAGGACCCGGAAAAAGACCGGATCCTTTCTAAAAAAAGGAAAAAACCGGTCAAGGCCGCTTTAGACCTGACCACAGACAGGCAGCGCCACATCTTCGAGCGTCTTCGAAGCCTTCGGCTGGAGCTGGCTTCAAGCCTTCAACTGCCCCCCTATCTGATCTTCCACGACAAAACCTTAAAGGAGATGGCGGCAGTCCAGCCGAAAAGCCTGGAAGAACTGCTGGCCGTAAACGGGGTGGGAGAAAAAAAGGCGGAAAAATACGGAGAGCGGTTTTTGGCGGCCATTGCCGAGGCAGGCATCGATTTTTCCCCATGACACAAAAGGCGGCCATCGCAAAGCTTCAGCCTGATGATTCCTTCTCGTTGATCGATCGATACGACGAGACAGACCGTTTCGACACCATTCCCAAATGTCCCGCCGCAAAGTTAAAATAAATTAAAACAGAGGTTTATCTGAGTTTCAAACTGTGGTACCGTCACCACGACTGTAACTTTCAAAAATTTTCGCGCACCTGGCAACAAACCGAAATCCGGACGCGACGGAGCGCGTCCCTCCAAAAGGAAACACGGACGCGACAGAGCGCGTCTCTCCACAGGGTTGTTGGCCGGGAGTTGGTCCTTGGAGGGCCGCGCTCCGTCGTGGCCGGGAGTTTGGTCCTTGGAGGGCCACGTTTCATCGTGGCCGAAAACACGGACGCGACAGAGCGCGTCCCTCCACAGGGGCCGCTGGCCGGGAGTTGGTCCTTGGAGGGCCGCGCTCCGTCGTGGCCAATGAAATAGGCCTTCGGAATTAGAGAATGAAATCTGCTTTTTTAAAATACCGCTTTGTCTGCCAGTGCAGCCATGCATTGGTTCTCGTCGCCTTGTTTTTTCTGGCATCCGGCATTTTTGCCGGAGAGACTCTCGCTGTCGAGAACACAACACCTGCCATCCGTTCTGCCGCTGCCGAAGTCTTGCTTTATACGGGGCTCATCGTCGGGTCGCTGGTCCTGCTTTTTTTCATATTCTTCCTTTGGTGGTGGTCCCTGCGGAAACAGGTGGCACAAAAAACACAGGAGCTGAAGGACAGTACGGACCGGTTCAGGTTCGTATTCGAGGCGGCGAACGTAGGAAAGTCGATCATCCTGCCCACCGGCGAAATCGATGCCAACGAGGTGTTTGCAGAACTTCTCGGTTATACCCGAAGTGAATTGAACCAAAAGAGGTGGCAGGATATCACCCAGACCGAAGATATTCCCCTCACCGAAAAGGCGATCGCACCCCTGCTGGCCGGCGAAAAAGATGCTGCCCGCTTCGAGAAGCGGTATGTTCATAAAAGCGGCGATCTTCGCTGGGCGGATGTCAGCCTGGCGATTCGCCGGGATGTGGATGGAAAGCCTCTCTACTTTGTCGCCACGGTCGCGGACATCACCGAGCGCAAGCATGCAGAGGAGGCTCTCATAGAAAGTGAAGAAAAATACCGGCTTTTGGCCAAACACTCAGAGGATATCATTTTCACCCTGGATACGGAACTGAAGTATACTTACATCAGCCCTGCCGTGAAAACCCTGAGAGGGTACGCTCCTGCCGAGTTGATTGGAAAACCCATCGACGAATCATTGACCTCCGACTCCTTGTCGCTGGCAGCGAAAATATTTTCCGAAGAACTGAAGACGGCAAATGAAAAAGGTCCGGTATCCAGAACGGCCAGGGTTCTCGAACTGCAAATGAACTGCAAGGATGGATCCAAGATCTGGGTTGAAGTGAAAGCATCCTTTCTGCGCGATCGAGACGGCAACATTGCCGGCATTCTCGGGGTGACAAGGGATATCTCCGATCGAAGGAAGGCGGAGCAGGCACTGCGGGAAAGCGAAGAACGGCTGCAGGCGATTCTGGAGTCCAATGCAAATCCAATCGTGGTCTATGACGCCGAAGGCGTCCCGCAATATTTGAATCCTGCATTTGTGAATGTGTTCGGATGGACCCTGGACGAGCTGAAGGGGCGTCGGATTCCCTTTGTACCAGAAGATCAAAAAGAAATCACCGCGGTAAAGATCGGGGAAATCTATGCCACCGGTGAGCCTGTGAAGTTCGCGAGCCGAAGGCTGACAAAACGGGGTGAAACCCTCGATGTCATTGTCAGCGCTGCGATCGTCAAAGGCACTGAGGGGCAGGGCATCGGGATGGTGGTGAATCTGACCGACATCACCGAGCAAAGAAAATTGGAGATCCAGCTTCGCCAGGCCCAGAAGATGGAATCCGTCGGGCGGCTGGCCGGCGGGGTGGCCCACGACTACAACAACATGCTCAGCGTGATTTTAGGATACACGGAGATGGCGCTGGACCAGGTGTCGCCGGACGATCCGCTGCATGAAGACCTTTCCGAGGTCCTGGCGGCTGCCAGGCGGTCTGCGGATATCAC
>JAIPEL010000076.1 GCA_021737185.1 Desulfobacterales bacterium
AAAAAGCATTGTCATTGCCGCGAAAGCGGGAATCCAGGCAACGTTTCAAACAAGGAGACTGGATGCCCGCCTTCCCGGGCATGACGGAAAAAACAGCCAGGCCCCTGATATATTTGAAACCGCCCGCCGCAGGCGGGCTTTTTGAAAATTGGGGAAGCCGGGTTAGGTGCCCTTCCTAACCCGGCTTCGCCAATTTTCTTTGGACGTTGATGTCTTCCATGTCATAGGTCCTGAAAATCAGCTTCTCGCGCTCGATCTTTTCCCGTTCCAGGGGTTTTTCAAGGCCCCTGTCTATGTATGACGCAGCCTCGGTGCGGGCCGGCAGATCCTCGAGGCGTTCGCCGATTCTTTTTCCGGCGACGGCGTCCATGACCCGGGCCTCTGTGCCGTCGGAAACGACCGCCAGCGGAATCGTGTGGGCGTCGGCAATGCGGCAGGCCGCCACGATCTCCCTTTCTCTCGAATCAAGAGAGCCGGCCACGCATTTGACGGCCATCAACGGCCGGCCCTCCACCCGGACCAGCAAATCGATCTGGGATCGATACGGTTCGCCGGCCACGGTCAGGGTCAGGTCCTGGTCGACCGCGATCTCTTCTCTGGCATACCCCTTTTTTTCGACCAGAAATTTTTCCACCTTCTGGCGGTTCTCTTCAGACCCGATCAGCGGCGTCTTTCGGCCGGTCACGAAGTCTTCGACAAAGCTGTACGGCTTGAGCACTTTTTGTTCGGTCATGGGAACTCCTTTTGGATCCTGGATGCTGGATGCTTGGTGCTGGCACGGATCGTATTTTCCAGGATCCAGGATCGAGAATCCAGGATCTATCGCTTTTTTCCGCTGCCGTCGTTCACCGCCGAGATGATCGATTCCCATCATGCCGGACAATCAAGGAACGGCCCGTCATCTCCCCGGGCTGTTCGATGCCCAGAAGCTCCAGCAGGGTCGGGGCGATGTCGGCCAGCGCCCCGTCATCTCTCAGCTTTGCATCCTTGCGCCGGTCGTCCACCAGAATGAAAGGAACCTCGTGAAGCGTGTGGGCCGTATGAGGTTTTCCGTTATCGTCGACCATCTGGTCGGCGTTGCCGTGGTCCGCGGTCACCAGCACGGCGCCGCCCTTTTTTAGCACCTGGGAAACGATCCTTCCGACGCAGGCATCCACGGTCTGGCAGGCCTCGATGGCCGCGGCAAACACGCCGGTATGGCCGACCATATCCATGTTGGCGAAGTTGAGCACGATCACGTCGTATTTTGCAGATTCGATCCGGGAGAGCACCTCGTCGGTCACCTCATGGGCGCTCATTTCCGGTTTATGGTCGTAGGTCGGCACGTCGCGGGGAGACGGTATCAGGCATCGGTCTTCTCCTTCAAAAGGGGTTTCCTCCCCCCCGTTGAAGAAATAGGTGACGTGGGCGTATTTTTCGGTCTCTGCGATCCGAAGCTGGGAAAGTCCCCGCTCGCTGAGCACCTGGCCCAGAATCCGGTCCAGATGCTGAGGTGAAAACGCCACGGGCAGATCGAACGTTTCATCGTATAGGGTCATGCAGACCCAGCCGGCAATCGAAGGAAGGGGGTCCCTCGGAAATTCGACAAATTCCGGATCCGTAAATGCCCGGGTGATCTGCCGGGCCCGGTCGGCCCGAAAGTTGAAAAAAATCACCCCGTCTCCGTCCTCGATTCGGGCAGCCGCCCCGCCGTCGACGATGACCACGGGCTGGACAAATTCGTCCGTCTCTCCACGGGCGTATGCGTGTTGCACCGCGGCTGCCGGATCGTCCTCCCGGACGCCCTCGCCTCGCGTGTAAAGGCGAAAGGCCCGCTCGGTCCGATCCCATCGCTTGTCTCTGTCCATGGCGTAGTATCGGCCGCAGATCGTAGCGATCTTCCCGAAGCCGTGCCTGTCGATGTGGGCCTTAAGCCGCTTCACATACCCTGCGCCGCTGTCGGGGGGAGTATCCCGGCCGTCGAGAATAGCATGGACGAACACTTTTTCCAGCCCCAGCCGCCGGGCCATGTCCAAAAGCGCCAGCAGATGGGAAAGCTGGCTGTGGACCCCTGCGTCTGACAGCAGCCCCATCAGATGAAGGGCGGCCCCGTCGGTGCGGGTCGTTTCCATGATTTGACGGAGCACCGGTTTTTTGAAGAATTCGCCGCTTTCGATGGCCATGTCGATCCGCAGCAGTTCCTGGTAGACGACCCGGCCGGCACCGATGTTCAGGTGACCCACCTCGGAGTTTCCCATGATCCCTTCGGGAAGCCCCACGGCACGGCCCCAGCACTTCAAGGAAGTATGGGCATAGCCCTGCATCAGTTTGTCCAGGTTGGGGGTTTCGGCCTGGGCCACGGCGCTTTGCTCGGACCGGGGATTGATGCCCCATCCATCCAGGATCATCAGCATGCAGGGTCTGGGGGTTTCCATCACGGCATCCTTTCTTCGTGGATCAGACGCTGCAGATCGATGCGGGGGGCGTCGGCCCACAGGCTTTCCAGGTCGTAGAAATTGCGCACCGGCTCGTAAAACACGTGGATGATGACATGGCCGTAGTCAAGCAGCACCCAGTGGCCTTCTTTTTCTCCCTCCACGTGAAGCGGGCGCATCCCCGCCTCTCGAAGCGCCCGGCGAACGTGTTCGGCGATGGCGCTTACCTGACGGTTCGATCGGCCGCTGCAGATAATGAAGGCGTCGGCCAGAGAGGTCAGCCCCCGGACGTCCAGCGCGACAACGCCGATACTCTTTTTTTCCTGGACAGCCCGCACATAGTGCCCCAATTCCCGAATCCACTGATCCGTCATCGATACAGCTTCCTTTCGACGATGTAGCGCTCCACCGCCTCCGGCAGGAGAAACCGGACGGATCTGCCGTTTTGGATGCGGCGGCGGATATCGGTGGAGGAAATGTCGAGCAGCGTCACCTTGCGGTAATACACCGTCGGCAGGTCTGGATGCAGGAAACCGCCTGCCTCCGGATCGAAGCAGTATCCTTCCCGGATCCGGCGGCGCAGAAACTCGGCCGCTGCCGAGCGGGACACCGGCTCATCGCCGACCGGCCGGGTCATCACGATCAAGGGAACCGCGCCGAGCAGTTCCTGCCATGCATGCCAGGAATCGATTTCAAAAAACGCGTCGACGCCGAGCAGCAAAAGAATCCGTGTGCCGGAGGGCAGGACTTTCTGGAAATGCCGGATCGTATCGACGGTGTAGGAGGGTCCCGACCGCCGGACTTCCACCTCGGAAACCTCCAGGCCTTCGACGCCCCCGGCCGCCAGGCGGACCATTTCCAGCCGGTCGGACACTTCGGCCATATCCGGTCTGGCCTTGTGGGGAGGCGCCGCAGCCGGAATCAGCATGCACCGGTCCAGGGGAAAGGTCTCCATCACGTCCAGCACGGCCCGCAGATGGCCGTTGTGGATGGGATCGAAGGTGCCGCCGAACAGACCGATTTGCATGGAACATTTCCACCTATCGTCCCGGGTTTGCCGGCCCCGGGCCCCTTTGCCCAATGAGGCTACGAGCGCATGCCGCTCGGGGCCCCGGTGTTTTGGCCGCCGGTAATGGTCAGGTTGTCCCGGTGAATCACTTCGTCGTAGGGCTTTGCGCCGAGCCGTTTTTTGATCTGACCGGACTTGAGCCCCATGATCCGCCGAATATCCTCGGAACTGTAGTTGACCAGTCCGATGGCAAGCTGCTCGGCATCGGTCCCGATCTGCACCGGCGCCCCCACATCGAATTCACCGTCCACGGATACGATGCCGCTTGGGAGCAGGCTTTTTCCCCGCCGCAGAACCGCATCGGCCGCCCCGGAATCGATGCGGATGGTTCCCTTGGGCTTGAGGGTGAAGCCGATCCAGCGCTTCCGGCTGGCCAGCCGCTCGCGGCTCGGGACGAAGAACGTTCCATGGGCCTGCCCGGAAAAGAGGCGCTGGACGATGTTGATTTTCAACCCCGAGGCAACCACCATGGGGATGCCGGCCGCAGTCACCTTTCGAGCCGCCCGGATCTTGCTGAGCATGCCGCCGCGGCCGAGCGCCCCGGGAATGTCAGACGCAAGGGATTCGATCTCCTTTTGAATCGTGGTCACTTCAGGAATCAGTTCTGCGTCGGCATGGGTCCTGGGATCCCGGGTGAACAGCCCGTCGATGTCGGTCAGGTTCACCAGCACATCGGCGTCCATCTGCAGGGTGATCATGGCGGCCAGGTTGTCGTTGTCGCCGACCTTGATCTCTTCCACCATGATGGTGTCGTTCTCGTTGATGATCGGCACCACCTTCCAGGAAAGCAGCGTGTGAAGTGTATTTCGGGCATTCAGATACCGAACCCGGTTGTTGAGATCCTCGCTGGTGAGAAGAACCTGGGCGACTTTTTTTCCGTATCGACCGAAGGCCTTTTCATATTCCATGATCAGGCCGGCCTGCCCGACGGCTGATACCGCCTGCCGCCGGGGGATTTCATCGGGCCGCTTGGCCAGGCCCATTTTTTTCAACCCGGCGGCCATGGCCCCGGAGGAAACCAGGATCACCTCCATACCGTCGTCCATGAGCCGGCAAATCTGGCGGCTCAGGCTTTTGACCACGGAAAGATTCAGTCCGCTGTCCTTGGTCAGAACGTTGCTTCCCACCTTGATCACGGCCCGGCGGGCGTTTTCAAACGCTGTCGTTCGCTTCTGCCTCATGGGATTGTTCCAGGTGTCGGGTCATCTCCGCCAGCAGCTGATCGACGCCCTCGCCGGTTGCTGCGGAAATCCACAGGCAGGTTTGACCAGGAAAGACAGCCGCAAAGAGGTCTGCGTTTTTCCGGGCTTCGGGCAGGTCGATTTTGTTCACTACCACGAGCTGCGGTTTGCGGGCAAGATCGGCGCTGTAACCGGAAAGCTCCCGGTTGATGCTCCGATAGGTCATCAAGGGGTCTTCTTCCTGAATCTGCGATCCATCGATGAGGTGTACCAGCACTCGGGTTCGTTCGACGTGGCGCAGAAAGCGGACGCCGAGGCCGACGCCCTGGTGGGCGCCCTCGATGAGCCCCGGGATGTCGGCCACGACAAACGGCTCCCCCCAGGGCGGCTGGACCACACCGAGGACTGGAACCAGCGTGGTAAACGGGTAATCGGCGACTTTCGGCGCGGCAGAAGAGATGGCGCGGATCAGGGTCGATTTGCCTGCGTTGGGAAAACCGACGAGACCGACGTCGGCCAGCAGTTTCAGCTCCAGAGAAAGAGAAAGGAAAACGCCGGGCTCGCCCGGCTGGGCATGCCGAGGCGCCCGGTTCGTGGAGGTCTTGAAGCGGGCGTTGCCGCGGCCCCCGCGTCCGCCGCGCGCCGCGGCAAAGGAGACATCTGGTTCGTTGAAATCGAACAAAACCTCTCCGGTCTCGGCGTTTCGAACGATAGTGCCGGGGGGGACCTCGATGATCAGGTCTTGGCCGTCGGCGCCGGACTTTTGCTTTCCCTGACCGTGGGCGCCGTTTTTGGCCTTGAAAATATGTTTGTACCGAAAGGGAAGAAGGGTGCGCCGGTGGGCGGAGGATTTTAAAACGACATCTCCGCCCCGACCGCCGTCGCCGCCGTCCGGACCGCCGCGGGGAATGAACTTTTCTCTTCTGAAGCTGACGCATCCCCGACCGCCGTTGCCGGACTGGACGGTAATTGTCGCCTCATCGATGAATTTCACTCTGCGACGACGCTGACCTTTTTGCGGGAGCGGCCAAGCCTCTCGTAGGAAACGACGCCGTCAGCCTTGGCAAAGAGGGTATAGTCCCTGCCCATGCCGACATTGTCACCGGGATGAATTCTGGTTCCGAGCTGCCGGACAAGGATGTTGCCGGCCCTGACCTGCTGGCCGCCGTAAATCTTGATGCCCCGCCGCTGTCCCTGACTGTCGCGGCCATTCTTGGAACTGCCGCCTGCCTTTTTGTGTGCCATCGGAATCTCTCCAACAGTCATGTCTTGGGAAAAATTGCAGACATAACCTGATCTTTTTCTTGTTTCGCGGAACGCGAAACCAGTAATCAAATCGCGCCAGCGATTTGATTACACTTCGATGCTGTCGATCTTGACCGCCGTAAACCGCTGGCGATGGCCCTGTTTTCTTCGGTAGCGCTTCCGCCTCTTGTACTTGAATACCAGTACCTTTTTGGCCTTGCCCTGCTCGACGATATGTCCCTTGACCGCCGCATCCTCCAGCGCCGGCTGGCCGACGGCTACCTTTTCGCCGTCGGAAAAGAGCAGAACCCGGTCAAAGGAAACCGGATCGCCTACCTCGCCGGCCAGCTTTTCTACCCGAAAGACCTCTCCTTCGGCGACCTTGTACTGTTTTCCGCCTGTATTGACCACAGCGTACATGCTAAAACCCCCTTCGCGCTCGGGCGCATAGTGCGAAATCTTTAAAACGCTGTATATTAAACTTTCCGACGCTTTTGTCAACAGAAAATTCCGGACGCGTTGCGCCCGGAATTTTCTCGGATTATAGGGATTGTCATATTTCCGTTCCGTTTGAGAGAGCTTGATATGCACTGGCGCCCCGCGAACTCAAGGTCATAGATCGACTGTTTGACAATCCCTATATGTTGATTTTGAAGATATTTTGGCCTGCGCTGATGTTTAGGCATCCTTTGGGGCGAGTTCGTATACCGGCAGCAAATTATCCATTTCGCGGGAGTGATTGTATTACGTTCCGATTGCCGTCGGTTTGCAGAGGTGTTCGGCCTCCATGGCCACCCGTCCGCATCCGTCGCACACGAACTTCATGGCGTTGAGCCTTGCCTGGCACATGTGGTGGTGGCTGGCTTGGGGAGCGCCGCAGAAGCTGCATTTTTGCCGGTCTCCGCAGGGATTGCACAAATGTCCGGGCGCGTTGGCCACGGCCCCGCAATTTTTGCATGTATAGGCCATATCCGCCTCCTATGGATGGGGTCGTCGAAACAGGCGGCGCCGCCGTCGGGGCGGTGCCACCGAATATATATTCGATAACATTGAAGCCCCGGGTGAAAAGTCAAGGCGTAAAAAAACAGGGCGCACCCGCCGAAGCGGACGCGCCCTGTCGGATCGTTTGCCGCAAAGGCGTCAGGCCTATGCCCGGACCTCCTCTTTGATGGATACGGCGATCTTGAACAGGACCGTGAGCACCAGGAACCCGGCCGCCCACACGCCCAGGGCGATCATCACTTCAGGAGCGGTGGGAATATATTCGCTGATTTCATGCAGGGGGTTCGGCGTAAACCCGCCTGCGATCATGCCCATCCCCTTGTCGATCCAGGCCCCGAAAAAAACCAGCAGGCAGGCCGCGGCCAGGGTCATCGGATTTCGCCGGGTCACCGGCGGAACGAGCAGAATGATCCCCAGGACCATCATGATAATGGATGTCCACATCCATGGGACATAGGCGTCGTAGCCGTGGAGCCCGGCAAACAAGTAGGTGATGCTGTCCATGTGGTAGGGGATGTTGCTGTAAAACGCCACGAACACCTCGCACAAAAAGAAGAACACATTCAAGATGATGGCGTAGGTCACGATCTTGGCCAGGGACTGGATCTGCTCCCAGCCCGGATCGAACTTGGTGAACTTGCGAATGACCATGCACAGCAAAATGAGCAGCGCCGGCCCCGCGGCAAATGCCGATGCGAGAAACCGCGGGGCCAGGATGGCCGTCAACCAGAAATGCCGGCCGGGCAGACCGCAGTACAGGTATGCCGTGACCGTGTGGATGCTCACGGCCCAGGGGATCGACACGTAGATCAGGGGCTTGACCCACATCGGGTAGTGGGTCCCGTGGCGCTCGGCCTGCAGCACGTTCCAGCCGATCACCACATTTAAAAACAGGTACCCGTTGAGGACGATCATATCCCAGAACAGGACCGAATTGGGCGTCGGGTAAAACAGGACGTTGAGCATCCGCATCGGCTGGCCCAGGTCGACCAGGATAAACAAAAGGCACATGACCACCGCGGCGATGGCCAAAAATTCGCCCAGGATGGTGATCCGGCCGAACGCCTTGTAGTCGTGCAGATAGTAGGGAAGCACCACCATCACCCCTCCGGCCGCCACCCCGACCAGGAAGGTGAACTGCGCGATGTAGAACCCCCAGGAGACGTCCCGGCTCATGCCGGTGATCCCCAGACCGAAGCTGAGCTGATACAGCCAGGTCAGCACGCCGACGCCCGCGATGGCCGCCAGGGCGAGGACCAGCCCCCAGTATCTTTTGGAACCTTTGACCGCGAATTCAAGCATAGGTCACCTCACACGATGTAATAGACAGCCGGGCTTGTGCCGAGCTCCTGTTTTCGTCGAATGGTGTAGTTGTCGTTCAACACCTGTCGGACTTTCGACTGCGGATCGTACAGGTCCCCGAAGACCAGGGCGCCGTCGGAGGCCTCCACGCAGGCAGGCATCTTTCCCTCTGCCAGGCGTTCGGCGCAAAAGTTGCACTTTTCCACCACCCCCTTCATCCGGGTCGGAAACTTCTTGTTGGTCTCTGCGACGAAGGGCCGCGGATCCCGGAAGTTGAAGCTCCGGGACCCGAACGGGCAGGCGGCCATGCAGAAGCGGCATCCGATGCACCGGTGAAAGTCCATGACGACGATGCCGTTTTCGTTCTTGAAGGTCGCCTTGGTGGGGCAGGCCCGCACGCAGGGGGGATTTTCGCAGTGGTTGCACAGGACCAGGTAGGGCCGCTCCTTGACCTCCCAGGGAAGAAAGTCGTTTTCCTTGCCCGGAAAGGCGTGCTTGTATTCGGTTTCCCAGATCCACTTGATCTCGTGGCGCTTGTTTTCAAAATGCGGCACGTTGTGAATCGAATGGCAGGCCTCGATCAGCGGCTCCATGTCCGCCGCGGACTCGAACCTCCGGGTGTCGATGACCATGGCCCACTGCTTGGCCGTGAGGGCTTCGGGCTGCCGACCGACTTTCGGTTCCGGGGCGGCTTGGCCTCCGACGGCGGCATAGGCGGCATCGACCACCGGCCGGCTTCCAAGACCGAGGGCGGCGATCCCGGCAAGCTTCAGAAAGCGTCTTCTGCTGCTTTTCATCACTCCGTCTCCTTCGGATTGTCTATGTGGCAGTCCCAGCAATAGGGACGCACCGAGGCGTAGTTGTGACACTTGTCACAGAAATCGGCCTTGTTGTCGTGGCAGTCGAGGCAGGTGTTGGAAAGGCTCATCATGTAGGTTTTGCCTTCCGGATTGATGTAGGCCCTCTTGGCGTCCCGCACCACCGTGTCGCGCCAGACGTCGAGCAGCTGCATGTGCTCGGCCTTCATGAACTCGGTCGATTCCACGCACTTCTCGGCGGCCTTGGCCTTTTCGGTGAGCACCGGTTCGGGGGGCGGGGCTGCCTTTCCCAGGTTGTACCAGAACGGGAAGGTCACCACGACCACGAAGATGACAAGGCCGGCAAGCACCATCCCTTTGTCGTACATCCTCTTGTTATTCGTCGGCATCTTCTTCTTCCTCCATTCCCGGCAGGTCTTCGCTGCGCAGGTCGGTGGTTCTCTTTTTCTGTCCGGGCAGATTCAGCGCGTTGCCCACCATCTCGCAGATGCCGGTGACGTCCACCTCCGGCACCCAATATTCCATGAGGGGGGGCAAAACGGCGCGGTCGATGGCGCAGATGCAGGCCAGCATGTTGACCCCGTGTTTTTCATGCACGTGCCGGACGGCGTTGGCCCGGGGAAGCCCGCCGGAGAGCCGCAGCTCCATGTCCTCGCCGGCGTTGAGGCCGGCCCCGCTACCGCAGCAAAAGGTCTGTTCCCGGATCGTGTTCGAGGGCATCTCGTAAAAATTCTTGCAGACGCTTTGGATCACGTACCGGGGTTCGTCGAGGAGCCCCATCCCCCGGGCAGGATTGCACGAGTCGTGGAACGTCACCTTTAGATGGTCGTTTCGGCTCGGATCCAGGTCGAGCTTGTCGTGGTAGATCAGGTCAGAGAGAAACTCGGTGATATGGACCATCCTGGTCGATGCCGCATTTTCGAACCGCGTGCCGGTGATCGGCGACACCGGCACTTCCAGGTGATCGGCCGGTCCGTTCATGGTGTCCATGTACTGGTTGATCACCCGCCACATGTGGCCGCACTCGCCGCCGAGGATCCATTTGACCCCGAGACGCTTGGCCTCGGCGTACATCTTGGCGTTGAGCCGCTTCATGGTTTCGTGGGAGGTGAAAAACCCGAAATTTCCTCCCTCCGAGGCGTAGGTGCTCCAGGTGATGTCAAGCCCGTATTTTTTCTCCAGAAAGTCGAAGAGGATCAGGTAGCCCATGGCCGTGTAGGTGCCCGGGTCGGCGAAGACGTCGCCCGACGGGGTGATGAACAGGATCTCGGCCCCTTTGCGGTTGAGGCTCGGCTTGGGCAGAACCCCGGTGATCTCCTCGATGTCCTCGCAGAAAAAGTCGATCATGTCCTTGTAGGCGTGGGGCTGAATGCCCAGGTGGTTTCCCGTGCGGTAGCAGTTGGCCACCGGCGTGGCGATCCAGTCGATGTTCAGGCCCAGCAGGTTGAGAAGCTCCCGGCCGATGATGGTGATCTCGGCCGTGTCGATCCCGTAGGGGCAGAAGACCGAACACCGGCGGCACTCGGTGCACTGGAACAGGTAGTACCACCACTCTTTGAGCACATCGAGGGTCATGGGGCGGGCCCCTGCCATTTTCCCGAATATCTTTCCGAACCTGGTAAAGTCATTCCGATAGACCGAGCGGATCAACTCGGCCCGAAGGACCGGCATGTTCTTCGGATCGCCGGTGCCGATGAAAAAGTGGCACTTGTCGGCGCAGGCTCCGCACCTGACGCAGATGTCCATGAAGACCTTGAAGGAACGGAACCGGTCGAGGCGGTCTCTCATCCCCTCGAAGATGATCTCTTTCCAGTTTTCCGGAAGATTCCAGTCGTCTTCCATCGGGTTCCACTGTCTCGGATACGGAAGCCCGACGTAGTCGACGCTTTTCGGGTTGGACGCATAGCAGTACATTCCGGGCCGGATATTGATCGGCGTGTCCATCCACCCGGTCTTTGGCGGGGTGTGGCTTCTGGAGAGAATCTCTTCGGGTTTGGGTGTATCGGACATGCTCTACTCCTTTTCCTCTGAAGTTTCGTCCGCTTCAGGTTCCTCGGGCTCGGGGGGAAGCTCCTTGTCCACCGGCAGTTCGGCCTCCACCATCTTTTCTCTGAACTCGTCTTCGTATTCCTCGTATGTGTGCACCTTGACCGGGTAGCTCCACGGGTTGACATGGCGGACCTCCCGGGTGTTGGTGGGCAGGTTCCGGGTCGGACTCATGAAAATGCCGCCCAGGTGCATGAGTTTGCTGAACGGAAAGTAGGCCAGCAGAACACTGACGAAAAAGACATGTACGTAAAAGACGGCGCCGATGCCTTCGGGAATCGTGGGGTGAAACGAGACCAGGCCGTAGGCCAGCTCTTTTGCCCCGACCACATCGACCTTGATGAAGTAGCGCATCAGGATGCCGGTAAAAGCGATGCCGAAGATCAAAACCAGCGGGAAATAGTCGTTTGCAAGGGAGATGTAGCGGATCTGGGGAAGCAGCACCCGCCGCAAAAAGAGCAGGGTGACTGCCGCCAGAAGCACCACCCCGGAAAGAAAGACCCCCGGCAGCCCGATCTGCATGAAGCTGTCAACATTTTCTAATAGCTGCAGCCATTGGGGCACCGGTTCGGTGAAAAAGCGAAGGTGGCGCACCAGGACCGTGGCAAACGCGTAGTGAAATGCCAGGGCAAAGAGCCAGAGCCAGAGCTCGTACCCGTAGAACAGCTTGCCCCCCTCTTTGACCTTCACCTTGGTGTTCCGGAAAAGAGACCGGAAAAGAACGATCTCCAGGATCATCCGGATCACCACGTTTCCCTTGGTCGAGGGGTTGTCGATCTTGGCCTGCTTGAAGATCGGGAGGGACTTTTGCTGGCCGCAGGTGGTCGGAATGCGGAAGGGCACCGGCGACCGCGCCCAGCCCACAATGCGGTAAATAAAGCCTACCGTGAAGACGACGATGGCCGCGTAGGGGATGATGATCCCAAACAGGACTTCGAGGCCGACGGCGGCCACTCCCACATAGGCGATCAAAAACAGGAGCAGCACTGCTATGAGGGAAAACATGTAATGTCGATTCATTGACCCGCACCTCGCTTACCGGCCTTGCCGCGGTGCCGTAGGCGTTCGGAAAGCCCCCCGGTATGAAGCTTCCTCCTGCGCCGGCCGCGGAAAGCCGCCGTCATTGAGTTAAATCCGATTTGCCGGAATCCGTCTCCTTTTCTGGGATCTCGGACACCAAACCGGCCCTTTCGAACGCTTTGAAGAATCGGTTTCTTTGCTCCGTTGCCTGGATTTGAAAGATTTTTTCACGGCATTTGACGAAGACGTCGAAGGCGATCAGACACAGTTGGTCGACCCGGGCGTCGAAGGCCTCCAGTTCCTTTCTCCGTTCCGGGTCCCCGGCGTCGTCTCCGAGCTGATCCCGAACGATCTTCTTCAGCGACAGGACAAAGCCCGTCGCCTGGCCGGGGGTGAAATTTTGAACCGCCCGGATCCGTATAATAGGATCGATATGGCCCATGGCGGATTCCGGTTCGAGCTCCCCCATCAGATCGGTAAAAATAGCTTTGAGTCCTTCGAGAGTGGTACTGCCCACAGGGTTGGCAAAGGGATCTTTCTGGCGTTTCAAAAATCGGGAGGTATCTGCAGGATAAGTGTCAACGACGAGGTCGAACCATTTTTTCACGATGGCGGTCTGCTTCTTTACCAGCACACTCTCCAGTTTCATACCCTGGATCGCTCCTAGCCCCTTGGTCACTCGTGAAAGGACCCGCCGTAAGGCAAAACTTGTTGGAATAACTCACAAAAACGGTAGATTCCCCTGCGATGCTCAAGTCAGAACCTATAGTCGACTTGCCCTGGCATGTCAAGGATAAACGGCTGCGGAAGAGGGGCGGCAAGGGAGGCTGAATAACCGGCTATACCGGGAATCCAGTCTCTTCCGGTGAAACGGGAGAGCGACAAGGCGATTGGAAACCATTTTCTTATATTGATGCCGTGTTTCGCAGAATGCAAAACCATTATAAAACCGCGGCAGCGGTTTTATCGGCGGTACTGTTTTTTCCAGGGCTGGCGGCAGAGCTGCTGATGATCGGCCAGGGCCAGATAAAAGGCGCCCACGGCCAGCTCGGCACAATGCCGGCTTTCCTCCGGGAGGGTTTGCAAAAAGTCGATGACGTCCTCGGGAGAGATTTCCCAGGCCGCTTCCGTGGTTCTGCCTTCGGCCAGCTCCGCCACGGTGTTGGCGCAGGCGTTGGTGTTCAGACAGCCGTCGGTGTCATAGGAGACCGCCTCGATCCGGCCGTTGCGGATGGTCAAAAACATTTCGACGGTATCTCCGCAGTCTCCGGTCTTCTTTCCGCGGCCGTCGGGGTTATGGATAATCTCCCGCCGCTGACGGCCGAATGCCATCGCCAGAAAGTTGTGGGAGTGGTCCTGCCAGAAATCGAATTGCTCGTGAGCCACGTCTGCCTCGTCTCCATGCCGATCGGGTCAATGAGGTCTTCTCGGGCGGTTTGCCGCCGCCGTCGATCCGGCTTCGGCCGGTTTCAATGCTGCACCGCACCAGTTAGACGCCCCGGCGCAGTCTGTCAAGCCTCCGAACCGGCAAGATATCAGTCAGGGAATCGGGATTGGTGGGAAAATGGCGAAAAAATAGGCGCGAAATATTCAGCTTCGGCCCAGTCCGAGCTCCTGGATCTTTGAAATCAAGGTGTTGCGGTGGATTCCGAGCTTTTCCGCGGTTTTGGTTCGATTCGAGGAGCACTGGGCGAGAATCTGCCCGATGTACCGCCGTTCGAAGGCGGCGACCGCCTCTTTTAGAGACATCTCCTCTGAAACGGCGCGTTTTTGAAACACCGGGTCCAGGTCTTCGACATCGATGACCTGGCCAGCCGTAACCGTGACCATCCGCTCCACAAGGTTTTGCAGCTCCCGGACATTTCCGGGCCAGTCATAGCTCATGAGCACTTGGACGGCCCGGTCGGTCATCTTTTTCATCGGCCTTCCGGTCTTTCGGGAAAGACGGCCCAGAAAGTGGTCCACCAGCAGGGGAATGTCGCTTTTTCGCTCCCTTAGCGGCGGAAGATGGATGGGAAGCACGTTGAGCCGGTAGTAGAGATCCTCCCGAAAGCGTTCCTGCTCCACCAGCTCCTCGACAACTTTGTTGGATGAGGCCAGAAACCGCACGTCGAGGCGAACGACCTTTGAATCCCCCAGCCGCTCGAGTTCCTTTTCCTGGATCACCCGAAGCAGCTTCGCCTGCATGTTCACATCCAGAGAATCGATGTCGTCCAGGAATGCGGTTCCGCGGTTGGCGATCTCCAGCTTTCCGCTGCGGGTGCTGGTGGCCCCGGTGAAGGCGCCTTTGACATGGCCGAAAATCTCGCTTTCCATGAGCGTCGGCGGAATCGCCGCGCAGTTGAGCACCACAAAAGGAAAGCGGCGGCGGGCGCTTCGATTGTGGATCGCCCGGGCCGCCAATTCCTTTCCGGTTCCGCTCTCTCCCTGGATCAGGACCGTTGCCTCGCTCTGGGAGATCGTGGCGATCATTTCGTAGACATCGAGCATTTTCGGATCCCGGCCCACCATTTCCTCGAAGCCTTGAATTCGATCCAGCTCGGTTCGCAGATAGGTCAGCTCGCGGACCAGGTTGCGCTTTTCGATCGCCCGCCCGATGACGGTTCGCACCTCCTCCACCGAAAAGGGCTTCACGACATATTCGTAGGCGCCCAACTTGATGGCCCGCACCGCCGACTGAATCTCCTTGACGGCCGTGACCATGATCACTTCGGTGAGCGGATCCCGTTCCTTGAAAGCCTCCAGAAGATCGAGCCCGTCCGCGTCCGGCAGCCGGATATCGAGCAGCACCAGGTCCACCGAGTGCTTTTTAAACAATTCCTCGGCCTCAGCGCCGGAATCGGCGAACAAAACGGAAAAATCGTCCTTCAGCATCATGTTGAAGGACTCCCGCACGCCGCGCTCGTCGTCTACCACCAGGATTCTCGGTGATTCAGGCTGGTCCATGGATTTCTCTGAACACAAAACCGGCAGAGAGTCAATTTAATAGATTTTCGGCCCCCCGTGCTGCACAGTCTTTTGTGCACCACTGCACAATATTCTGTGCAGTTCTTTCAAGAATCTCTGTTGTCCTGCCATGCAGCGGCCTTCGGCGATCAAACGCCTTCAGGTTCGGCAGCCGACAAAGAAAACTATAAAAATCCATATGCTTGATCCCATGTCCGCGATCGCTGCGGCCGGAGGGGACGCCATGGAGCCGGATGGCTCCGCTCCTGGCATGGATTGTGTGTTTTGCCGTCAATTGGGTGTTCCAGTCTTGCGTTCAAATCGAAAGGAGGCATCATGAAAGGCCGTCTGAGTGGTTTTTTGCAATCGAAATTCAACGTTTATCTGTGTCTGAGCATTGGGTGGAAATGGGCGCGCATCTATGTTCGGCTCCTGGGCGCGCTGTACTTTCTATTCCGGCAAAGGGAAAAAAAACTCATCAAAAAAAGTATCGGTATTGTTTTTGCTAGCGAAAAGGGCTTTATGGAGCTTCGGCGGATACAAAGAGGAGTGATGGCCGGAATCGTCCACCACTACTATGAAAAACTGTTCAACGCCTACTGCTCGGACCAAGCCTCCCGTCGCTTTTTTCATTCCAGGGTGATCGATGACGGCCTCATGGCGGTAAGGGAGGCCCTCTCGGCGGGCCGGGGGGCGCTTATCGTCACCGGGCATTACGGCGGCGTCGAGTTCATTCCCGGCTACATCGGGTACCGGGGAATTCCGGTCTCGATCGTGGTCCGCTTTTCCTCGGACCGCCTTCGGCGGCTTTCCTGCCGGAAGGGAAAACGGTTCAACATCCGCATTATCGACGCGGACCGGACGCCGAACGTCCTTTTTGCCATCTGCCGGGATTTGAAGGAAAACCGCGTGGTGATCACCCAGTGCGACGAGATCGACGAGTGGAGACCGGACAAGCGCGGCCGCATCTTCTTTCTCGGCCGTCGAACCGCTCCGGACCGGGCACTGAACCTGCTGGTCCGCCGGGCCTGCTGTCCGGTGATCTTTTGCGTCATGCACCGGGACCCGGGCTTCGGCTACCGGTTCATTGCCCGGTGCATGCCGGAGACCGAGGCGGCATCGGGCGCCGGCGCCGGGGCCGCCGGGTTGAAGTTTATCGAAGCCCTGGTGTACAGGTATCCTCACCAATGGTATCAATGGCCCAAGTTTCCGGCAATCCAAGAAACCGCCGGAGCCGGGCCGGCACCGGCTTGGACCGTTTCCGAACCGCCATGGGCATCGTCCCTGGGAGCAATGTCATGATCTGCCTGATCGAGCCCGCATCCCGCAGCGTCGGGATGTTCGTCCCTGCCTATCCCCTGCCGCTGATCGAACTGGCAAGCTTCATCAAGGCCAGGCGCCCTTTTGTCGAGCTGCAGGTCGTTTCGGTGCCCTTTGACTACGGGCTTCCCCTTTCCGCCGGCGGAAGAGACCGGGTCGTCTCGTCGCTTGTCGACGATCTGCAGTCGCTTCGGCCCGAGGCCGTCGGCATCTCCTGCACGGCGATCGCCCAGGCCGAAGAAGCGATGGTCCTTGCCGAACGGATCCGGGAGCAGCTGCCGAAAACGTTCATCTTCATGGGGGGATATTTTCCAACCCTATACGCAGAAGAGATCTTGGATCGAACCGGCGCCGTCGACGCCCTGGTCGAGGGGGAGGGAGAGGCGGCCTGCCTGGCCATCGTCGACGCCGTCGAAAAAGGCCTCGACCCCCGAGCCCAAGGGGCGCCGAACCTGGTCTGGAGACAAGACGGCCGTGTTCAGCGGACACCTCGCGCGCCCCGGTTCGATCTTCGGGAAAAGGGAAGGCTCGATCTGAAACTTTTGAAAAGCCCCGGCGCCTTCGACGTCACCCCGTACGCCTTCAGTCGGGGATGCCCCTTCGGCTGCACCTTCTGCATGGAGGAGTCGATGCGCCCCCGGCGGCTTTCCGTGCCAGACGACCTGGTTTCTGAAGACCTCCACCATCTGGCCGGTTTCAGCCGCAATCAAACTCTATTGGTCAGCGATGCCCTGTTCAAGTCGTTTCACCTGCTGCCGCTGCTGCGAGAAATAGGGCTTCGGATCAATTTCGAAACCCGATGCGATGTTCTTGATCCCAGGATCCTGGGAAAAAACGCCGACGTCATTCAGGCGCTGGCCCTGGGTTTTGAGTCGGCAAGCTATGAGACCCTGCGGCGGATGAACAAACTGGCCGACCGCGACCACTACCGGCGGTACCTTGCCGGGGCACGGGCCATCTTCCAGGCGGCGGATGCCGCCGGAATTCCGATCATGGTATTCATGATCGCCGGATTTCCCGGGGATTCGGAAGAGGACCTGCAGGCCACCCTCTCCTTTGCCGAGTCCCTGGCATCCTCGGCCCGGGGCCCGGGCGGATTTTTGTTCAAGATCGGAGAATGCCATGTCTATCCGAAAACCAGGCTCTACGATCTGGCCCGCCGCCTTCCCGGAGTGGTTTTCGATGAGGACGGTGTTTTCGGCCAGAACGTGGTCCGAAAACCGTCCGAGAATCTGTCTTTCGAAACGGTGCTCGACTATGCCGGCCGAACGTTTCGGCTTTCACGCCCATCAAAGAAGCTGGAAAGAATTCTGCGCCAAATGATGCCCTTTTTCCGCCTGCCAGCCGCGGCCCTGAGAGACGACATGATCGTTGACAAATGCTGCCTCGACGGCGATAGGGAGGTGTTCGACGTTCGCTCAGACAGCCTGGCCCGTTTCCGGGAGAGGCTTCCCTTTCTGCTCGACCGCCACCGGCAGACGCAGACCGCTGAACGGGAAACGAGGCAGCTCGACCTGTAGGCGGGATTTCCCGCTTGAAACCGGGTGGGTTTCACTGGAGGTAAGCCGCTGCTTCGGGGATAAAAAGCAGATTCTTTTCCGGCAGCGAAGCCGCCGCTTATCAAAGCGCGAAGCGATTTGATTTTGATATGGAAAGAGAAACCAGCTGCATCAACTCCAGGGCAATCCTGGACTACGTAAAGCACCATCGCCCCGATGCGGTCGCCGATCTGATCCGAGATCTGGACCCGGAGATCGACGCCCTGCCCGATCCGGAGGCCTTCCTTCGTGACCCGCACAACTGGATTTCCTCCCGGCTCATCGCCAAGCTCTTTGCACGGACCCGGCAGGTGCTCGGCGATGAGGAGGTCGCATTCAAGATCGCCCGCTACGCCTTCGAAAACAAGAAGCTCGGATACGGCCAGCGGATCTTCTTCAAGGCCCTGTGGTCGACCAACAATGTCCTGAACAACCTTCAGCGGGTCAACAACAAGTGGAACCGGAACAAGCGGGTCGAGGTGGTCGCCCGCACCCGGAAGGGCGCCCTGGTCCGGCTCCACTGGAAGCCGGAGATGAACTGCTCCCGGGACATGTGCCTATACAACCAGGGGGCGTATACCTACCTGCCGGTGGTCTGGGGCGGAAAACCGGTGAAGGTGATCGAACACAGCTGTTTTTTCGAGGGAGCGCCGTATTGCGAGTATGACCTGATCAAGGCCCCGACAAACCGCTTCTACGAAATATTCTCCCGGATCTTCACCTCCAAATCGGTTCTCATGGAAACCGTCCAGGAGATGGAAAAAGACAAGGAAATCATCGAAAAAAAATACAAGGAGGTCAACCAGCTCAACATCGAACTGAATCAGAAGATCCGCCAGCTCACAGCGGTGCAGGAAACGGGAAAGGCGATTTTGTCCATCCTCGACCTAAACCGGCTTCTTTCGGTGATCATGAACATTCTTCGAAACGTCTGCCGGATCAACCGGGCCTTGATCATGCTGGTCAAAGAGGAGGAAAACTGCCTCCAATACCTGTACGGCAGCCCCTTTGAAGGGGACATCTCCGTGGCGCTCAGGTCCTATTCCGTCCCCCTGGACCGGGTCAGCAATATTTTGGCCCGGGTGGCCAGCACCGGAAAGCCGGAATATGTGGATGCGGTGAAGTCTTCCCTGCTCCAACAGGAAAACATTCTGCTCCGGCAGGTCAAACCGTCCTCGGTCTATGTCACGCCGCTCATTACCCGGTCCAAGGTGATCGGCATCATCGCCATCGACGGCCCCGGAGGACAGGGCATTCCCGCCGAAACCCGGGAAACCCTGGAAGTCTTCACTCCCCAGATTGCCATTGCCATCGAAAACGCCCGGCTCTATCGGCAGCTTCAAGAGCAGATGAAGCATCTGAAGCGCTCGCAGGCCCTGCTGAGCCGGGCTGAAAAATTCTCGTTTCTCGGAAATCTGGCCGCCCGGCTCGCCCATGAAATCAAAAACCCGATGACGGCTATCGGGACCTTCATCCAGATGCTTCCCGGCAAATTCGACGATGCCGAGTTTCGAAACAAATTCTACGAAATCGCCCGCGAGGAGACCGAGCGGGTAAACCGCCTGATTACGGAGCTGCTGGACCTGGTCAAGACAAGAGAATCTCACTTCAACCGGGGAAACCTGCATCACCTGATCGACCGGATGGTCCTGCTGGTCTCGCCCCAGAGCCATGCCAAGGATATCCGGATCGAGTGCGACTACGATCCTCAGATCCACAAGGTGTGGATGGATCAGGAAAAAATGAAGGAAGTCGTGCTGAATCTGTTGTCCAATGCCGTCGAGTTCACCCCGGAAAACGGCAGGATTCGAATCGCCACCTCCAGAATCATGAAAAACGGGCGGCCGGGCGGCGTCAAAATCGAGCTGGAGGATAACGGTATCGGCATCCCAGAAAACCAGGTGAAAAACGTCTTCGACCCGTACTTTACCACCAAGCACAAAAGCGACATGCACAGCGGCACCGGCCTGGGGCTTTTCGTCTCTCACCAGAACATGCAGGACCAGGGAGGAACCATCGAGGTGGAAAGCCTCATGGGCCGGGGAGCCCGGTTTGTTCTGAAGCTCCCCGATCTTCCCAAAAAGGCGGTTTCCGGCGACGGCGGCACACCGGCAGGCGGCAGGGCATGAAGATCGAGAAGATCTCCGTCTACACCGTTTCTCTTCCTTTTGCGTTCGATTTTTCCCATGCCCAGCGAAAGCGGACATCCGCACGGAACGTGGTGGTAAAAGTCGCGGCCGCAGGCGGTGCTGTTTTCGGATTCGGTGAAGGGGCCCCGCGGTCCTATGTCACCGGCGAGACGACAAGCTCGGCTGCCGCGCATATCGCCGACGCGGTTGCACATCCCACATTCTGTTGGGACCTTTCGGCGCCGGATCAGATCCGGCAATGGACGGCCGCCGTCGATTCACACCGTTTCGGCAACGCCGCACGATGCGCCCTGGAACTGGCCCTGATCGATGCCCTGGCCCGCCTCCTCGACCGGCCGGCCATCGATTTTTTTCCAGACGAGGTCCGCGCACAGACCATTTTTTACGGTGCGGCCCTGCCCTTGGCCGGCGCTGCCGTCATCCAGGCGGGGTGCCGGATCATCCGGCAGCTCGGCATTCACCGGATCAAGCTGAAATTTTCCGCCGATCTGGATCAAAATCAGGAGATACTCGAGGCGGTGGAAACGGTGTTCGGCACCGACTGCGAAATCAAGGTGGATGTCAACTTCGCCTGGGATCTGGCAACGGCACTGGCCCATATTCCGCTGCTGCACCGGCACCGGGTGCGGGTAATCGAACAGCCCCTATCCCGCCAGGATCCGGATCGGACCACGCTGTCTGCGGCCATGGGGGCCGAGGGCATCGTGCTGATGGCCGACGAGTCTGCGTGCACCCTGTCGGACCTGAAGCGAATTCAGCGGGAAAACAGCTTCGGCATGGTCAATATGCGGCTTTCCAAGTGCGGAGGGCTTTTCCGGTCGCTTGAAATGATCCGATACCTGCGCCGCACCGGGATGCCGTTTCAGATTGCATGCCACCTGGGGGAGTCGGGGATTCTTTCGGCGGCCGGACGGATTCTCGGCCTTCTCTGCCCGGACGCGGCATACTGGGACGGCTCCTACGACGCGTTTCTCCTGAAGACCAACCTGACGACAGAGGATGTGACCTTCGGCCCCGGAGGCAAGGCCGGCCCTCTTCCCGGACCCGGACTCGGTGTCGAGATCGACGGAAGCGCCCTTGAAAAACTGTCTGAAGGCAGGAAACCGGCGGTCTTCAAAAGACCGTAGCCCTTCTTTGCTCCACTTTCGGGCTTCATCATGCCGCGAAATGAATAATTTGCTGCCGGCATACGAACTCGCTCCAAAGGATACCTAACATCAGCGCAGGCCAAAACTCCCCAACAACGACGAGAGGTTTGGATGGCTGCAGCCTTCGAAAACGGATCAGCCAAGCGCTGATGCAAGGTATCCTAAGGAGCTCAAACAGCGTATACCGTCATCAAATCACCCATTTCGCTCTATGATCGCCGAAACCCGAAAGTTGAATTTTTATCTGTTGAAATTTTCTATTTTTAAAGCGCGTGGATCATAATCTGTTGAAAAACAATGAAACGGCAGATAAGGTGCAATCTGTCGTCGTGGAAGCCACCTTCTGAAACGCGCTTTAAAAATCTTCGATCACATCCCCTTTTTCCACGAACACAGAACCCGCGTCAAAGGCATTGCGGCCGGCGGTCATCACGGACTCGAACCGGCTGACCACCGGGTCTTCCTTTCCCAGCTCGGCCTGCGCCTTGCGAAGGAGCTGGTCTCCCTGGGCCAGGAAGGCCTCCAAGTTCGTCAAAAATGCCTTGCGCCGGCGGTGACGCTTTCGCTCCTTTTCGATCACCGGCAAAAGCCGCTGAATCGAATATTCCACGAGGGCGTCTCTGGGGGCATTCAGCTGGTTGGAAACTTCTTCTAAGCAGGCAAGGGTCTTTCTGCTGAGCACAAATGTTTTCTGAACCCGTGAAAGCCTTCCGAACTGCACCTGGTTCAGTTCATGGGCGATGGCTTGAAGCGCCTGCATGTCATCGATCAGGTGATCGAACAACGATTTTTGTTTGATGCCCAGATGAACGGCGCATACGGCCAGGGCATCGATGGCCCTTTCGGTCAGCTTGAACGTGGCCCGCACAGACTGCCGTCCGCGAAGATCCGTAGAAGACGTCAGGGGCGGCACGTCAGGATATCTTTCATTGTCATCTGCATTCTTCGCCATAGTCCCTCCGCAATCAACATGGACACATTACTATATATTACAACT
>JAIPEL010000077.1 GCA_021737185.1 Desulfobacterales bacterium
GTGACAGTGTTTCTGCCCTCGGTGCCGTCGATCTGCTGGGCTGAAAGGCTGATCGTGGTGATGTGAAGGTCGGAAAGGGATTTGAGCTCTTCTGCCTGGCTGACGCCGTCTGCATTGAGGTCTGTCCATATCCGCAGGTTTTCGTAGATGTCGTCACCCTTGGTGATCTGATTGTCGTGGTTTTTGTCGAAGCTTTTCAATGCGGCAAAGCCTTCGGAAAACGGATTGCCATATTCATCCCGGGTGTAGTTGCCAAACAACTCGGTGCCGTCGTCGACGATGCCGTTTGCGTTGCGGTCGAGAGTCAGAAACCCGTCTTCTTGTTCGACCCACCCGGTGCGCTGCTTGAAGCCGTCTGCGTCCAGGTCGAAGTATGTGGTGGTTTCATACAGGCTGGTGGAGGTGACGCCGTTTTGATTCAGATCGAAGACCAATGGCGAGGAAAAGCTGACGGTGGCTGCGCCGCCTTGGTTTTGCGGGTCCTGGTTGGGGTCTTTCTTGTCATCTTCAAGGGTGATGTTCAGGTCGCTTGCGGCCTTGCTGTAATTCAGGATGGTCACCGAGCCGCCGGAGCTATTTTCAAAGATGAGGGTGGAATCATGGTAGGTGTACTTGCCGGCGTTTCCTTCGTAGGCGTTGAGCTCTTCGTTCCAAACACCGTGGGACAACCGGGTGCCTTCGAAAATGACGATGCCGTTTTTATCAGAATCGCTGATGGTATCGCCGTCATCGGCGTAGTAATAATCAAAACCGCTGCCGCCATATAGAAAATCGATTCCTGTGCCGCCGTCAAGATAATCCGTTCCGTCACCACCGTAGATCCTGTCTGAATCCAGACCGCCATAGAGTCTATCATCTCCGACTCCACCATGTAGGTAGTCGTCGCCGCCTTGACCTTCCAGAATATCATTTCCAAGTCCACCGTAAAGATCATCTTTGTTATTTCCGCCGATTAATATGTCATCGCCTTCGTTTCCCCGGATATGGTTTTGTTTTCCGTCAACTCCAATCAAAAGGTCGTTATAATCACCGTGAGATGAAACTATTTCTTCGAGGGCATCGATTTTGACTTCGCCATCTATATTGATATTGAAATTAGACAGATATTCTTCAGAATATTCCCGAATAAGGTAATCTGTAATCGGCAAAAATAATTTGCCAAACGCCAACACTGTATCATCAAAAGAATAGTTAGTTGCCGAAGTCTCATAATCATTGTTGGCATGTTGGACCATATGTCCGAAAATATCCTCATAACTTAAAATGCTGCCATTCTCATATCCATCCTTATGATTCAGGTACATTTGAAGCACTTGAGCGGCCTCTTCGTCCGAAACGTTTTCAGAATCGTTGTAAAGACCGAAAATAGTAGATTCATAATAACGTCGTTTCGCGATACCGTCTCCCCGTGAATCACCGCCATTTGAATTATAGCGAATTTCATACCATGCTTCGGCCCGATTATTGTTTTCGGTAATGGCTCTTCGTAATGAAGGGCTGCCAGCCAAAATACCATTGTAAGACAAAGAGAACAGAACAGCCCTTTCTTTCGATCTTGGCATGCCTGCGTATAAATAATCTTCTAATTTAAACCCGAGAAAACTTCTTACTGATCTTTCGTAACGTCCCTGGACAAAATCGCTATCAAATACTGCCTTCATCTCCTGGTAACCAGTATCACCGCTACTAAAAGCGAAACTTGTTCTCACTTCGACTTTAATGTTTTGGTTATTGTAAGCTTCGGAACGTAGTTTCATAATTTTATCCAAAGCTTCTGACAAATTGCTCTCGGAGCCTAAGTAGGGCCCTTCGATTACAGTTATGATTTCATCCTTATATGCTTGCTCTTGGTTTTGCGGGAGTCCAGCTATATCAAAACCGAAAGCTAAGAAAACTTGCTCAAGAATATTTTCATCACTTAGATTATACCCATATCCTATTGTTGGTATCTCATTCGTATCATAATAAGGCGTATCTTTTCTTCCCTCTGTTTTCCTAATTATATCCCACCTCATAGTCTCATATATATTTTGACTAATTTCATTCACCTGTAACATAGTATCTCCCCTAATGTAGAAGGGTTAAAATTTCCCTCTGTTTGTTATTTATAAACTCAAAATCTTTTTTGTTATGCGGTTCTCTATAAAGCTCCAGTAACCTCAAACCGGAGCCGGTGGAGGGACGCGCTCCGTCGCGTCCGCGTTGCCGTTAACGACCAACTCCCGGCCACGACGGAGCGTGGCCCTCCAAGCCAAAAACCCCACGGTCTCCGGCTCCCCGAAACTGGAGCTTTAGGATTCCGGATAAGCGCATTTTGTTATTTCTTATGAATCACGCCGCCAAGAGCAGCAGGGTATAAAATGCATTGGATCTTTTTATATCACCCCAAGCAAGGGGCAGGAAATTCGACCCCTATCGAGTAAATAAAAGCTCACATAAATTTTCATTTTTTGTTGTTGAACCTATGCTATAGATTACGAGGCCACCACCACCAACAGCTGGTCTGTATCTCGACTGCATATATTTCTCTGTGCCATGATAAGTTGATAAGGAACCCCATCTATCGATAAAAACCTTTTCTTTATATAGAAACAAGGTTTTGTGTAATCTACCAATGACATTATTTGTAAATTTATAGTCAACTTTTTTTTCACTATTTATCATCAGAAGTGTAGCAGGATAAACTACCGCTCTATAATAGCCAAAATTATCAATTGTGCACCCTCCAGCATTGGGGCTTGAATGTATTTTTAAGATTTTCTCCTTACTCCCGTTATTGTCTATATCGATGTCCGACAAATACATTCGAATTTGACCATTTCGTACTTGCTTTTTCAGTTCAATTATTTCCGCTTTAGCAGCTTCTACTACTGCCTTTTGTAGCTTTTGATTCGTGCTTCTTTTGGTCATCGTGCTTAAATCGATTCCTTTTTGAACTTCATACCACCCCATCAACCAGTCCATGTTCTCGTTCACATCCACTTCTATCCAGTTCGGCCGTTCGATCATCGGAAAATCTTCGCTATACGGTCGTTTGCAAATCATCGGTTCATCGGTATCGAAGCTGTTGATGTACTTCTCGTACACCTGGCATACTTCCAGATCCTGGCCCTTGATCAATTCATAGCTTCCGGCATAACCGGTACCCCACGTAATGATCAAAAGGGAGAGCGCCGTTGCGATGATTGAATTTTTCATTTTTTTATCCTTTTCGATAACTGTGATGACCAATACGGCTAAAGTTGACTGCTTTAACTATTGGATGCCCTCATATGAAACTTAGCCCGAAGCCGGGGTTTTGCGTAGGGAACGGCCTCCGTATCGTGCCGCACGGAACGGCACGGAGGCCGTTCCCTACACAGGCAGAGGCTTCGGCAGAAGTTTCACATTAATGAAACTGGTCGCCTCGCGGTCAGCGGCAGAGCTGGATTCCGGATCTCGCTCCGCTCGTCCGGAATGACGGTTTTTTTGTTAGCTTTTCTTCTGCATTGGAGCGTTTCAAAGCAGTTGAAATCCATATAAATCTGCATGCCTCCGGTTTCGATCCTATGTTTTTTTATCGGTCCATACATGACGGTTTAAAATTGGGGCCCGGTATGATCATGTTTATGCGAGATAAGAAGAATCAGATGAAGTGCAGAGGTCCGGAAGAACGCAAAAATTTTTTGCAAATATTATTCCCGAAATCAAGCGAACAGAAATGTTTTTGTGTTGAGCATAACCCATTGAAATAATTTACTTTATAAGCTGCATAGATGAAAATCTGCCGCCTCTACAAGAGAAGGGGGATTCTGATGAAAAAAACTGCCCTGATTTCTGTGCATGAATGCACTCAAAAGCGGGCATCGCGGCGATCACCTGGCCAGGCGCCGCGCCGCCAACGAGATTTGCAAATGGATTCTTTCTTGAGATCGGCCGAGAGGTTCTGTATATTTTTTTCATGATTGGAAATGGTTTTCACTCTCGTTTGGGCTGGCGTGCTGCTGTTTTGGCGGGTCTGCTCGCCCTTTTCTTTGCAGCAGGGTGCGGGGGGCGGGCTCCGGCGCCTTCATACCCCAGATACGAGCCGCCGGCCCGGCAGCAGATCGCCAAGATGCGGCACTCCATCCAGGTGGGGGCGTTTTCGCGGCTTGAAAACGCGGTCCGGCTGAGCGATTCTCTCCAGAAACAGGGGCTGGAGGCCTACTACTTTGCCGACGACGACGGGCTGTTCAAGGTCCGATTCGGGGATTACAGGCGAAAGGAAGACGCCCTCAGACGCGCCCAGTCCCTTGCCGCCGCCGGGGCCATCGACGTCTATTACATCGTCAATCCGGACCAGTATGCACCAGCTTCAAGCCGGCGCTACGGAAACGACCTACTCAGGATCCGGCTCGTCAACACCGCGCGCCGCTACATCGGCCTTCCCTACCGCTGGGGAGGGGAATCTCCGGAGGAGGGGTTCGACTGCAGCGGCCTGGCCATGACCGTCTACCGGGTCAACGGGCTGAATCTTCCGAGAAACTCCCGCCAGCAGTACCGGGCAGGCTCTCCGATTGCCCGGCACAGCCTTCGGCCCGGAGACCTGGTTTTTTTCAACACCTCCGGCCGAGGGGTTTCCCACGTGGGGATCTACACCGGCGCAGGCCAGTTCATCCACGCCCCGAAAAGCGGCCGGACCATCCAGGCAGAATCGCTTTCCAACGGCTATTTCGGTTCACGGTTCGTGGGAGCGAGGACGTATCTTAGGTAAGGGCCAGATGTCAGATGTCGGAGGTCAGATGTCAGCACAGGGCCGGATATCCGATGTCGGATGTCAGAGGCCAGAGGTCGGGAAAACAGAGGACAGATGACAGATGACAGACGACGGATGACACCAACTGCTCAGAAAGCACATAGGGAAGATTTTTGCCGGTCTCTGTCCTCTGCCCTCCGTCGTCTTATGTGAAACTTCGACCGAGGCCGGCGGCAATCACCGACCTGCCCCGCCTTGGGTTTTGGAGTTGGAGGGCCACGCTCCGTCGTGGCCGGTATTGGGTCATTGCCGGCAACACGGACGCGACAGAGCGCGTCCCTCCACCGGCAGAGGCTTCGACACAAGTTTCAGATTTGATCAAACTGGCAGGCTAGGGCCAAAAAATTCCGATAGAATTCCCTACGGCAACCCTTGAACCTTGAGCCCTGAACCCCGCGCCAGCGGCAGGGCTTATGTGAAACTTCATGTTCCCGGTCCGTCATGCCGGCCCCCGGATCGAGTCCGGGGCAAGCTTTTTCCGGCATCCAAGCCTTTCTGGATCCCGGCTCTCCGCTTCGCTTCCGTCTTCGCTCTTCCCCCTTCGTTCTTCGAACTTCGGAGGACAGGTCGAGCTTCGCCGGACAGGTCGCCCGGAATGACGGGCGGGGGGCGTCTGCACGTTTCAGACATCTGAGGCCGGGTCTTTTTAACCTGACAGAATACCGGCACATCGAAAGTAAAATGAACAAGGATCCCTATCTCCGATTCGAAGGGCTCTACGGTAGATTAATCGATCCGATGCTGGTCGGTTTGAGAGAGTTGGGAAAACGAATGTCTGCGCCGAAGAGGGGACACAGAGTCCTTGATGTTGGCTGCGGAACCGGTGCTCACCTTGATCTGTACCGAAATTGCGGCTGTGAAACGCACGGTATCGATTCTTCCCAATCCATGCTGAAGGTTGCCAAACGCCGTCTTGGGAAAGATACGGCGCTTATGATCGGCGACGCGACCGCGATGCCCTATGAAAACCAAATTTTCGATCTGATACTGTGCATGCTCTTGTTGCATGAAATGGCCGAACTGGTGAGAAATTCTACGATAGCCGAAATAAAGCGGGTTTTAAAACCGGGCGGGCGCATTTTGTTCATCGATTACCATGAAACGAGGCCTCGTTTTTTCAAAGGATGGATCAACAAGATTATAATAGAAGTCATCGAACTGCTCGCCGGTTCGAGACACTTCCGAAACTATCGGCACTTTTTGGCAAATGGGGGTTTACCCAGGCTCATCGACCAAAATGGATTGATGGTAAAACAGAGAAGAATCGTTGCAGGAAGAACATTTGGATTATACATTGCTACGCATAATTCCTAATAGCAGCCGCGATTCGCGCCTTCCATATTCCATTCAGGCCGGGGCAGGAAGAATATATCCAACGCCGCCCCCGACCATCGCTCATACAGGGTGTGAAAATTTTTGAAACCGGCTGCGAAGCGATTTTATTTTAGAATGTGTCGAGCATCTCTTCTTCGGTGTCTTGTTTCGGCGGCAGCACGTGGGGGGTTTCGTTGATAATCCGTGCACAGGTGTTCCACCGCAGCACGGCGTCCTGGTTGTCCGGATTGCAAAACGTCAATGCCTCGTCGTAGGAATCCATGGCCTTGATGAGCCACCCATAAGCCATCTCACCGGCCCCGTGCTGGTCGTTTTTCAAGTGGGCTTTCGCCCGCCGCTCGAATATGATGCCCCGGTAGTACGCCTTGCAGTAGCGATCGCTGAGGCGTTCGAGAACTTCCTTGGCCTTGGCGAATTCAGCGCTCAACTTCTGGTCGAACTTGTCCGTAATGGCAAGGATCAGAATGTTCATCGCCTGCTGGTTGTCCGGATCGACACGCAAAATGTCCTGGCAGATGCTCTCGGCATTGTAAGGCTCTTTTAGGAGCCGGTACCGCTCTGCTTTTTCAAGCGCCTGGGGAATCGCCTCCATAGACAACTTTTTCAGTTCGAGCATGATTTCCTCCTCCCGATTGAACCTTGAATCATGGCCGTTTCATCTATACAATATAACACGTTTGAGCCGCACTTAAAGGAAAAAGTATGAAAAATAACGGCCTTAAAAAGGGGTGGGTAGAGCAGACAGGCAGCTTTCAATTATGGGCGCTTGACCCAGGGAGGGCATTTTGAACCACGAATACGATGCGGTCATTGTCGGTGCAGGCGGTGCAGGGTTGTATGCCGCCCTGGAGGCAAGCAAGAAGGCGAACACCGCCGTCCTTTCCAAACTATATCCGGTTCGCAGCCACACCGGTGCCGCCCAAGGCGGCATCAGCGCTGCTTTAGGCAATGTCGAAGAAGACAAACCCGAATGGCACGCGTTTGACACCATCAAGGGCGGCGACTACCTGGTGGACCAAAAAGCGGCCATGACCCTGGCGGAAGAGGCGGTCCAGGCAGTCTACGACCTTGAAAACAGGGGGCTTCCTTTCAGCCGCACCGAAGAGGGGCTCATCGACCAGCGACGCTTCGGCGGTCATACCCGCAATTTCGGCGAAGGACCTGTCCGCAGAGCCTGCTATGCGGCGGACCGCACCGGCCACATGATCCTCCAGACCCTCTACCAGCAGTGCATCAAAAACGAGGTAGCGTTCTTCGACGAGTTTCAGGTGCTCGATGTGCTGGTCGAAGGCAACCGCTGTGCGGGGCTGGTTGCCGCAGAGCTTGCCACCGGCGAGATCCACGTATTCCGGGCCAAGGCAGTGCTGTTTGCCACCGGCGGCTTCGGTCGCATGTACAAAATCACCTCCAATGCGTACGCCAACACCGGCGACGGACCCGCCCTCGCGGCACGAAGGGGCATTCCTCTAGAAGACATGGAGTTTTTCCAGTTCCACCCCACCGGAATCAAGGGAATGGGAATCTTGATTTCCGAGGCCGTGCGCGGAGAAGGCGGCATTCTTCGAAACCGTGACGGGGAGCGGTTCATGGAGCGATATGCCCCCACCCTTTTGGACCTGGCCCCACGGGACATGATCTCCAGGGCGATTCTGACCGAAATTCGGGATGGAAAGGGAATCCGCGGCGACCGAAAGATAGACGACTACGTGCATCTGGATGCCACCGGGCTGGGCAAAGTGGTCCTGGAAAGCAAGCTGCCGGACATTTCCGGCTTTGTGCGCACCTACCTGGGGATCGATCCTACCGTGGAGCCGATACCGGTCCTTCCCACGGCGCACTATGCCATGGGGGGGATCCCCACAGACATTCAAGGAAGGGTGATCGTCGACGACAAGGGGACGGTGTGCGAAGGGCTGTATGCCGCCGGAGAATGCGCCTGCGTCTCCGTGCACGGCGCCAACCGGCTCGGCACCAACAGCCTTCTCGATCTGGTGGTCTTCGGCCGGCGGGCCGGAGTGCACATCTGCGAGTTCGTCGACGGGGTCGAGCTTCCGGCGATCGACAAATCGGCCGCAGACAGCGCAAGGGGCTGGATCGCCCGGCTCCTGGAGGGGAAAGAAGGTCCCCATGGCGGCCAGATCCGGGAGGAGATGCAAACGATCATGATGGCGGACGTGGGCATCTACCGCAACGCCGAAGGTATAGAGCGGGCGGTTTCCAGGCTCAGGGAGCTGAGAGAACGCTATGCTTCTGTCCGGGTGCAGGACACCGGCAGATCATTCAACACCGATCTTCTGGAGATTATCGAACTGGGCAATCTTCTGGACCTGTCGTTGATCACGGCTGAATCCGCCCTGGCCAGGAGGGAGAGCCGCGGTGCCCACTCACGAGAGGATTTTCCCGAACGGGACGACGAAAACTGGCTGAAGCACACCCTGGCCTATCTGGAGAAAGACCGGGTAAGAATCGGGAGCAAGCCGGTGGACACCTCCCTATGGGAACCGAAGCCGAGAGTATATTAGAAGTGATTTTAAAACCCCGTCTCACACCGAATCTCTGCGTTGCGGGCCGCTTTGAATATTGAACCTTGAATTTTGAACGTCGAGCGGAAATAACCCAATATTCGGAAAGGTGGAATCAAAACACAGGGGAGCGACCATGAAAATCAACCTCAAGATCCAGCGGTTCGATCCGCAGACCGATCAGGAGCCCCATTTCCAGACCTATGAAGTCGAGGTCGAACCGACCGACCGGCTGCTCGATGCGATGATGCACATCAAGCGCTTTGAAGACGGCAGTCTCAGTTTTCGCAAAAGCTGCGCTCACGGGGTGTGCGGGTCGGATGCCATGCGGATCAACGGAAAGGACCGGCTGGCCTGCAAAACCCTTGTCAGAGACGTGGTGGCGGGCGAAGGAGACACGGTGGTGATCGAACCGCTGCGCTATTTTCCGGTCCAGAAGGACCTCATCGTCGACCAGGAAGAGTTTTTCACCCGGTACCGGTCCGTGAAGCCCTTTTTGATCAACGATGAGCCGGTGGAGAAAGGCGAACGGATCCAAAGCCCGGAGCAGCGGAAGGCTTTCGACGACCCGACCAACTGCATTCTTTGCGCGGCCTGCTTCTCCGCATGCCCCATCCCGGAGGAAAACCCCGCTTTTTTAGGACCGGCGGCCATCGTCAATGCCTACCGGTTCCTGGCCGACTCCCGGGACCGGGGATTCGAGGAACGGCTTCCGGTGCTCGACGTTCCCGACGGAGTCTGGCCGTGCCAGAATCACTTCAAATGCACCGAGGCCTGCCCCCGGTCGATCAAGATCACCAAGCGGATCAATCAGAGCAAGCGAATGATCACAAAGTATCGAAAAGAGCGAGGCGAATCAGTCAAGGATGCAAAACTATAAAAGCCGGACCGTTAGGACCGATTTTTTAACCGCCGCCGAATCCGGGCCTCCAAGTCATTGGCGACCAAGGAAAGGGCGCGGCTCTCCTGCACCGGGCCGGAGTGGTTCCAACCGTCGGCCAGGGCCTTTTTCCTGAGTTCCCGAAACCTGTCCACGGATTCGACCATGTCGGCCCATGCAAATAATTTTTGAAGGATATGCCGTTCCTCCGGCCTCAATTCTTTGGCTGTATCAACGGACCGGCCGTGGCTTATATTGATAATCATTTCAGACCGCTCTCCATGCCTCCGCGATTTTGGACCCTGAAGGAACCGAAAGCAAAACAAAGGGCCGGACGGGCGATTGGCCCATCCGGCCCCGTTGTATCACCTCATGTGAAACTTCATCTTTTTTGATCAAACCGGCCGGTCAAGACCAAAAGATTCGTATAGATCCCTCGCCGGAAAATCTTGAATCTGGAATTTTGAATTCCGCCGGCCGGTCGCAGATCCCGCGATCCTTGCGGGAAAGTCACTCAACCGCGCCGGCAGCTTTGCTATAGCAGGCTCCTCGCCCATGCCTCGTCGCCGAGCCGGTTCTTGATGCTCAGGATCAGGTCAGGCATCCGGGTTTTCGCATCCGCGGCCTTGGCCGCCTTTTTGTATATCTGCCGCGCCCAGGCATCGTCGCCAAGGTAGACAAGTACATATTCGGCAAGAGAAGACAGCTCTCTGAGCCCGGAAAGCTTGGCCTCCGCTGCCTTCATCAGCTCCCTCAACATCGCCTGGTCACCGGCCTGCTGCGCCACGGCCCGGAAAAGCGACCCGAAATCATCGGCGCTCTCGCAAAGCGATTCGGCCTTTTTGTAAATCGCCTTGACGCGGTCTTCGTCTTTGAGGCCGGCCAGCACAGCGCCGGCCACGGCCGTGCAGGCGGCTACGCTCCGGCAGGCGTCTTCGGCCTTCTGGAAAAGCTCACCGGCCCACTGCTCGTCGTCCAGCGTACCGAGAACCATTTGCGCAAGACGGGCAAAGTCCGCAGGTTTTTCCGATCGCTTTTCCAGGTCGGAATAAAGGGTTTTGACCCATTCTTTGTCCTTCAGGTTGGCCAGGATGCCGTCCGCCAGGTTGTTGGTCTTGAGGTGGTCGTCGCACCGCTCAACCAGGAGGGTATAGATCTCCCGCACCCATTGATCGTCTGAAAGATCTGCGGCGATCGCGTCAGCCAGCTTCAAATATTCCGGAAAGTAGTGGCTCAGGTTTTCTGATTTTTTGTAGAGCTTCCTTGCGTAGTGCTTGTCTCCGGTCTGTTCGAACACGTCGTGGGCGAGCTTGGTAAGCGCCCCGGCGGTCAGGCTTTCGGTTTCCCGGGTGATAAATTCCTTGTACAGCTCCGGGTTGGCTTCGCGGCGCTCCAACTGGTCCTTGACGGCATCGATCCACGCCGGATCGTCGGCAAGTTCCATCACCGTGTCGGCCGTCTTTTTGAACTCGTCGTTGCTCTTGACCGCAATCTCCGCCTGCTTGAGCACCTTCAGGGCGGCGTCCTTGTCTCCGATGTCCTCGGCCAGGGACTTGGAAACCTCCACGAGCTGCTTTGAATTGGGCTTGACCGCCATGGTCTTTTCGTAGACCTTGCCCGCGGCCTCCTTGTCTCCGGTGTCCTGGACAATGGCCTTTGCCAGCTTCACGAGCTGATCGAACCCGGCAAACAAAGTTCCAGCCCGCTGGTAGATCTCCAGGGCCAGGACCTTGTCCTGCAGGATCTCGAGCACGGACTTGGCCAGGGTCATCAGCTCCTCGCCTTTTTCCATCTTCTCGGAGGCCTTGCGATAGATGTTCCTGGCGGCTTCTTCGTCTTTCAGGTCCTTGGCGGCGGCGGCAGCCAGGGCGTTTAAGTCCTTTCCGGACTCCAGGCTCTCCTGCCCCTTGGCGATGAAAGAGCCGGCCATAGCCGCGTCGCCGAGGGCCTCCATGGCCCCCTTGGCCAGCTGGGCATAGTCGTCTCCGGTTTTGCAGGATTCTGCGGCCTGCTTGAAAATTTCCGCTGCCCGATCCTTGTCGCCGAGCACATCGAGCACCCCCCTGGCGCACTCGACCTGGTCCGCCGCAGAAGAGGCTTTTTCGACGGCCGCATCCACCGCCTCTTTGGCCATGGCCTCGTCTGCCAGCACGTCCTTGATGCTCTTGGCCAGCGCCATGAAGTCCTGGATTCGCACGCACTTTTCCTTGGCGGCCCCCATGACCTCTTTGGCGGTCTCGGTTTCCCCGATGTCCGATGCAAGCCCGGCCAGCTTCACGAATTCCTCGGCCTTCGTGCCGAAGTCCTTGGCCTGGACCAGGTACTGCTTGGCGCGCTCTTTGTCCCCCAACACCTCGTTGGCTGTCTGGGCCAGCAGCACCAGTTCGTCCACGGTTTGAGCCCACTCGGCCGCCTCGTCGAGCAGCTCACCGGCCCAGCCCTTGTCAGAGAGCGCTTCCACGACCTCCTTGGCCACCCCGACGTAGTCCTCGGTCGTCTGGCAGCTTTCCGCCTTTTCCTGAAGCTCTTCCTTACTTGCCATGTTTCCCTCCTTTTACATTTCAATACGATCCGAAGTGCTGAAACGGTTGCTTCACCGGAGAACCGGATATTTCATAAACCCACTCATAAAGTTTTTTTTCTACACTGTCGGCTACAAAAATGTCAATCAGTATACCCGGTTCCCGGAGTGGATCGACTTGTCTGAAACTACGCCAGAATGACACGGTTTCACGTTTGATCAAACTGAACGCTTCAGCGGTCAGCGGCGGGGCTGGATTCCGGATCTCACCCCGCTGCGCGGGGTTCGTCCGGAATGACGGGGAGGGGAGCCCGCGCTTTTTCGTTCCTCGGTCTCAAATCTCCGAAATCGCGCCAGCGATTTTATCAGAACTTATCGACGTGCGCCCGGGCCTTTTCGGCAGCCTCCGGCGGGATGTGGAGGCCCATGACATCCAAATCGGAAAGGTTGGCTGGACCGGATTCCGGATATCGGTAGGTCAGCACATAGATGAGAATATCGCCCGCCTGGTTTTGCCACTCGCCGTTCCACAAATGGACCTGAGCCGCAGGCTGCACCCGATGGTCCGTCATGGCTGTCCAGCCGGTGACGTGGGCGGTGGGAATGTCCGGATTCATGAAGTCTGCCTTCAGCGGCGTCCAGCCATCCCGGCCCAATCGGCTGTTCAGGGCCTCGACGAAGCCTTCAGCGGGATAGGCGGTTTTCAGGGTATAGCGAACCTGATCGGCTCCCCGGTTTCGGTCGTAGGAAACCCCGCTCGCGCCGGCGGAAGCGGCCAGAGAATCCGGGTAATCGGAAGGTATCTGGCTTGCCTCCTCGCGGTTGTCGCAGCCAAAGCCGAGCAGAAGAAACAATACTCCGATGATGAGGGCAATTTGACCGTTTTTCATTCGATTCCTTTTCTTGTCGACTCAACCATTCAACGATTCGACCATTTGACCAACTCTAGTAGCATCTTTTGCCGTCGATGACACCCCGAATTCCGCCTCTCGGGTTTTCCGAATCCCCGGCTCTTCGCGGAATCAGGTGAATGTGGGCGTGGAACACGGTCTGGCCGGCGGACTCGCCGATGTTGGTACCGATATTAAACCCGCTGACCAAAGGATCGGCTTTGCGGATTGTTTCGGCAAGGAGCCGGATCAGGGCGTCTGCATCCCGAAGCTCTGAGTCGGTCATGGCAAACCAGTTCTGTGCGTGCCGCAGGGGAACGACAAGCAGGTGGCCGTCTGTAACCGGATAGCCGTCTTTAAAAGCAGCCGCCGACCCGCAGGTTTGGACATGCCTGCCCTCTCGAATCCAACGGCAGAACAGGCAGTCCGTTTCAGTTCGGTTTTCTACCCCGTTCATGGGCGATTGTCCTCTGATTCGTTTCACTGCGCTTCTCCCACCGACTCGCTCGCCGATCACCCGTTCATTTTATTATCATTACCCCAGGAACGTTTTTATACCTGGATGCGCCAGCACCGGTGAATCTTCTTGTTCTTCCGGGCGTAGTCTTCGGGGATCGTCTGGTCGGTGATTTCCTCCGCCTTGGAAACGGGAAGGTCTGACAGACGCGGTGCAAACCGTTGATGGTTGGTGGAGAAAAACAGGACTCCTCCGGGCCGCATGATTGAAACCACCGCTTCGAGCAGCTTCGGATGGTCTGTGAGCACGTCGAACGCATCGCCGTCTGCCCGGGTGGTCGAATACGAAGGCGGGTCGATTACGCCAAGGTCGAAGGAAGCCCCCCGCTGCCGGGCCTCTTTTAAAAAGTCGAACACGCGCGCATGGACCAGGGTGTTGGCATCGGTGAGCAGGCCGTTTACGGCCAGGTTCTGCCGGGCCCATGCGATCGCGGTTTCCGACCTGTCGACGGAAACGGTGGACCGGGCTCCGCCCATTGCCGCGGCGCAGGTAAAGGCCGCCGTGTAGCAATAGAGATTGACGAAGTCCCTGCCCTGGGCCATCTTGCGCACCATCATCCGGGTGTCGCGATGATCGGAAAAAAGCCCTGTGTCGACAAAATCGGCCGGGTTGACATAAAATTTCAGATCCCGCTCGGACACGACGATCTTTTCTTCGGTGTGATCGAGCCGCTCGTAGCGCGGGCCGTCTTGTTTTCCCGCGCGCCGCAGTTTCAGGTGGACCTTTTCCATGGGCACGTCCAGGACGGCGGCGACATGCCCGGCCATCGTCGGAAGCCATTCGTCCAGCGACTGCCGCCGGATGTATTCGCCGATGACCAGATGGCCTGCATACCAGTCCACCACGGCGCGAATCTCCGGAATGTCCCAATCGTAGAGCCGGAAAACCTCGATGTTGCCCCGGGCGAACCGTTTTTTAAAGTGTTGGAAACGCTTCTTGACCCGGTTGGCAAGCATGCGGCCCTGGGCTTCGAACTTCTGATATCTTTCGGGATCGTGCATTTGAAATGCCTTCGGCGGGCTGGGATGCCGGGAGGCCAGGAGGCTTGGAAGCAAAGGATCAACAGAAAAGCGCCTGCTAATTCATGCATCAAAAAGCCTGCCGGCGTTCACCAATTTTTATTGGACGTATACGGCCAGCGTGATTATTTATTATACAATCGGCGTAAAAAACCGTCAAACCTGTCCCCCCCGCGAAAAATGGAGCCTATCGGCCGGGAGGCCTTGAGGCCGAGAGGTCAGGAAGCGGCAAATACTAAAAACTGATTTCATCACAAACGATTCATTTTTTTCTATGCCTTCTGGCCTCCCAACATTCCAGCCTCCCAGCAATATGGAGCCGGCATAAAACATGAGAATTCCATCAGAGGGAGTGTCCGCATGATCATCCGCCAACTGAAAATCGGGTTCATGGAAAACTTCACCTACGTCGTCGGCTGCGAAAAAACGAAGCACGCCATGGTGATCGACCCGGGCCGCGATGTCGACCGGATCCTCGCCGAAGCCGAAAAAGAAGGGCTGAACATCACCCTCATCGTCAACACCCACGGTCACGGCGACCACACCGCCGGCAATGCCGCGCTCAAGAAGCGAACCGGGGCAAAGGTCGTCATTCATGCCGAGGATGCCAAAGGCGCTCCTGAGGCGGACGTGCTTCTGAACGAAGAAAAGACCCTGAAACTCGGCGATCTCACCTTCGAAGTGATCCACACCCCGGGCCACACGCCGGGCGGCATCTGCCTCCATGCGGAGGGAAACCTGTTCACCGGAGACACCCTTTTCGTCGGCGACAGCGGCCGCACCGATCTTGCCGGCGGCCACCGGCCGACGTTGGGGGGATCCATCCGCAAATTGACGGCGGTTGGCGACGACACCGTGGTCTGGCCGGGGCACGACTACGGGCCGACCCCCACGTCCACCCTTCACTGGGAAAAGCGAAACAATGTCAATGCCGTGGAATACGGCTTTTACGAGGAGGGGGCATAAACTTCCGCAAAACGGGAGCCATGAAAAGCAAACCGTTAAAAGGGATTCACTGCATCATCCTCTATTTCAAACGTCGCGGATTTTCTTCAGGTATCGTAGACTTTGGCTGTTTCCCCGATGTCCCAGGGGCCTGTTTCAGTGTTTGGCAGCTGTTTTTGTAGAGTGAACACTGTAATCAAATCGCGACAGCGATTTGATTACGCGAGTTGAAAATCCGGTTTACCCTTGCGGCGCCGGATGACCGTGACGGTGCGGCCGGAGTTGAACTGGCTCTCATAGGCCTTCGGTTTTTCCATGCCGCCTTCGGCAAGCAGTTCCTTGAGTTTGGCTTCGATCTTCTTACGTTTGGATTCGTCCATTCTTCTTTACTTTCAATTCCTTTTGTCTGGTTTGCGAGAGCCCTTCCCGTGTCTGCAGATATGACGCGCGTGCAGCTATACAGGTGGGCGCTCTAGTGATTGGTGCCGTTTTCGCTGACGACCTGTCCCTGTTGTCGATTTCGCAAATGAACCGAAAATGGGTTGGGGTACCGTTTCAGGCGGGTATCGGCCGATTTTCCGCTGTCGCGGTAAATCGTGGTATGACGTCTACCTGATAATGCCTGCCTTGGCAAGCATTATCTTGATAAGTAACATAAGACGCCAGATGGACTTTTCAAGAGGGAATCGACAGAACCGCATGCCCAGGGGAGGGCCGGATGTCGGAGGTCCGATGTCCGATGTCTGAAAATACACGGCCACCCTGGTCTCCTTCATTTGACCGCGAGGCGATCAGTTTGATCAAATGTGAAACTTCTCATGCCGTCATTCCGGGCTTGAAAAGCCTGCCCCGGACCCCGATCCGGGGGAATCCAGATTTTTGTGGATCCTCCTTCGACTTCGCTCAGGACGGTGAGCCTGTCGAACCGCGGCTCTCCGCTTCCCTCTTCGCCTTCGGCTACGCCGGACTGGTCGCTGCGGCCGGGATGACGGGCTGAGAAGTTTCCATTATGATCAAACTGATCGCCTCGCGGTCAGAGGCGGGGCTTATGTGAAACTTCGTCCAAAGCCGTAGTTTTTCGTAGGGCACGACCTGCGCCTGCCCGTGCGTAGCCGGAGGCGAAGTCGGGTGTCGTGCCTTTCGGAACGGCACGGAGGCCGTTCCCTACAGAGGCAGAGGCTTCGAGGCAAAGTTTCAGTATTGATCAAACTGGACGCCCCGGCGCGGCCAGAGGCGGCGCTCGTATGAAACTTCGGTCGAAGCCGGGGTTTTTCGTAGGGCACGGCGTCCCTATGTGAGCGGCACAGAGGCCGTTCACTACATCGGCTGAGACTCCGACAAAAGTTTCACGGTTGATCAAACTGGTCGGCTAAAGCCCAAAAATTCCAATAGAATTCCTTACGGCAAACCTTGAACCTGGAACCTGGAACCTGGAACGCCGCGCCAGCGGCCGGCTGACATCGGACATCCGGCAATCGGGGCTTTCCCTTGAAGATCCTGGTACCGTGGGGTAGGATGCGCGGGCTTTTCGGATCCGAGACTGCTGGCGGATCCTTTCGACAATCCTTCACCGGTAAAGGCAGCTTCATGCCCCACCGCCGCGAGCAATACCCATCGTTTGTCTCCCTGCTGGCTGTCTGCTGCCTGGTCACGTTCGGCTGCTACCTGGCCGTTTCCATGCGTCTGCCGGTGGTTCCCCTGTATGCGCGACAGTTCGGCATCACTACGGCCCAGATCGGAGCGATCAACGCCACCTTTTATCTGATGGCCGGGCTGTTGTCCGTCCCCTCCGGGGCGCTTTCGGATCTCTTCGGAAGGAAACGTCTTGCCATTGCAGGCTCGGCCATTCTTTGCGCAGGGATGCTCCTTCTTGCCTTCGGCCGGTCCTATCTACAACTGGCCGGCGTCTACCTGCTCCTGGGCGGCGGTATCGCCGCCTTCGGCCCCACGATGATGTCCTGGGTGGCGGAAATCACGCCCCACACCCACCTGGGCCGGGCTTACGGTTGGTACACCACGGCGCTGTTCTGCGGCATGGGAATCGGGCCGGCCCTGGGTGGGGTTGCGGGAAAATTTTTTAGCTACCCGTCGGTTTTTGTCATTGGCGCAGCCATGACGGTCGTGAACTTGTGGGCGGTGCATCGGTTTCTCCCGGAGCCCGCCCGCAGGACCGACCTTCCAAAAGAACGCGGCCGATGGAAAAAGAACCTGGCCGGCGTGTTGTCCAACCGCCCGCTGATCGGCTGCTGGGCGGTCACCTTCGGCGCCTGCCTGCTGGCCGGCATGTTTTTTTCCTTCATGCCGCTTTATGCCGATGAAAGGGGGCTGGACATCGGCAGAATCGGCGTCGTCTTTCTCGTGCAGGCCGCGTCAAATGCGCTGTTTCGCATCCCCTTCGGTGCGTTCAGCGACCGTGTCGGAAAACGCCACCGCCAGGCATTGGCAGGCGCCGCTCTGATCACCGTTGCGGTATGCAGTTTTGCCGCGGCCGAGACCTTTTTGGGCTTTGCGGTCGCTGCCCTGGCGCTCGGGATAAGCAATGCCGTAGCGTTTACCGCCGTCGGCGCCCTCATCGCAGAAACCACCGAGGCCCGCTACCGCGGGCTGGCCATGGGAGGATACAACACCTGCATCTACTTCGGCCTGATGGCCGGCTCCATCGGCCTGGGCCCGGTGATCGAGGCGGTGGGGTTTTCCTCCGGATTCCTGATCACGGCAGCGCTCAACCTTCCCTTTGTCGCACTCTTTGCCCTATGCCTTACCGCACCGACGGCAGCAGCGCCCCGGTGATCATCCACCGGCCGCTGTCTTCGTCCTTGTCCAGGCTGACGATCCCGCCGTTTTGAAACTTGAATACGGTCCTTTCCGCATCGCCGGTGATCAAATAGGAGGTCATCTTTTCCATGAACGGCAGGTGACCCACCAGCATCGTATTTTGTTTCGGATCGATCTTTTCGGCATAGGCGGCCACGTCGTCCAGCGGTGCCAGGCCGTCGGCCTGTTTCACGCCGCCGGCGGGAGACAGGGCGGCGGCAAAGATCTCGGCGGTCTGGGCAGCCCGTTTTTTCCCGCTGTGCACGATGGCCGAGACCGCAAGGCCGGCCTTTGCCCCCATATCGGCGATGCGCGCCACCTCCTGCCTGCCCTCTTCGGACAGCCCCTTTTCCGGGTCCGCGTCCTTGGGCAAATTCTTTCCGTGCTGCACCAGATGCAGTGCCATGGGCATCCTCCTTTCTTTTTAAAATCGCTCGCGCGATTTTAAAAAGTATATGAAATTCATCGGCTTATTAAACGTGTGCCGACTTTCATCAAACACGATAGAGGATACCAGGTGGAAATGAAATGGGCCAAAGACTGTATTTCCGAATTCCGAAGATTGCTGTGCTTGTCGAAAGCGAGTATTCGTGATTTTCGGGTGACATCAAGCGGATATTCATTCCCTCTATTTAAAATCGCTGCGCGATTTTAAATAGTTCATCAGCTCCGGGATCGTGTCCTGGGGGCTGATCTTGTACCAGGCGGCGGCGATCTTGCCGTCTTCTCCGATGAGAAACGCCGAACGTACGATCCCCATGGAGGTTTTGCCGTACATCTTCTTCTCACCCCACACGCCGTAGGCTTCGGCAATGGCGTGATCTTCGTCGCTGAGCAGGGGAAAGCCCAGGCCGAATTTGTTGTCGAACTTTTTCTGGGCCTCCGGCGGGTCCGGGCTGATTCCCACCGCGGCCCCCCCTTTTTTTTCAAGATCGGGCAGTGCGTCCCGCACCGCCTGGGCCTGGGTGGTTCAGCCCGAGGTGTTGGCCTTCGGATAGAAGTAGACGAAGACCTTCTGTCCGGAATAGTCGGACAGCTTTACGGTGCCGCCGTTCTGGTCCGGGGCCGTAAAGGCCGGGGCCGGGTCGCCGGGATGAAGTTGCGCCATAGTGCACCTCCTTTTGAAAAATCAGAAGTTCGAATGCCCACCTGCCGGTACCGTCTTGATTTATGGGCAGCATGGCGAGCACGATTTTGCAAAGTTGTGCTCCAACAACCCTCCAAAAGGGCATCGGCGGGAAGGTCGAAATCCAAGACCAATAATAATACCAAATTCTAAAATATCCAAAATTAGATCATCAGTCGGGCTTGCCACCGGGATTTAAAGGCGTTACTTTGGGAGGCATTTTACACCAACAGACCGTTGCGTCCCAATGGCAAGCGTTCTGACAGAGGATGGGCTGCTCCTTATGTGAAACTTCGGTCGAAGCCGGGGTTTTTGTAGGGCACGACCTCCGTGTCGTGCCTTTCGGAACGGCACGGAGGCCGTTCCCTACATAGGCAGAGGCTTCGAGGCAAAGTTTCATTTTTGATCAACCTGGACGCCCCGGCGGCCAGCGGCGGCGCTCGTATGAAACTTCCCCCAAATTTGATGTTTTTCTATGGGAAGGACAAAACGATCGAACCATGAAGATCATGAAGGACATGAAGGAAAAACAATAGGTTAAGGAATACAGGCCCCTGGCTTCATGGGCTTGCCCCGCTCGAGCCGGGTGTCGGGCCCCCTGAAGCGCATGAAGGCATAGCCCCCGGCCCTGTCACCTATCCATTTTCTTCTTCATGCTCTTCATGTCCTTCATGGTAAAACCGGTTTTTTCGTATGAAACTTCATGTTTCCAGTCCGTCATTCCGGGCTTGACCCGGAGTCCATTCTTTTTGCTGGATCCCGGCTCTCCGCTTCGCTGCGGCCGGGATGACGGATTGGGGAGTTTCAGTATTGATCAATCTGACCGTCCCGGCGGTCAGCGGCGGGGCTTATGTGAAACTTCATTCGGTATCACATCAAATCCCCCTAAACCCCCCTTTGTCAAAGGGGGACTTTGAGTCCTCGGTCTTTGGGAACGCCGAGTAATCGCCTGAAGGCTCCCCCCTTTGAAAAAAGGGGGGATGGGGGGGATTTTTCTCGGCGTAAGACAACTAAAAGTTCACACGAAACCGGAGTTTCATCATTGATCAAACTGGCCGCTCCGGCGATCAGCTTGATCGAAAGATTCGTCTCAATCTCCCGCCGGAGAATCTTGAATCTTGAATCTGGAACTTTGAATCACGCCGCGACCAGCGGCGGGGCTTGATCTGGTATGCCGAAACACAAAACCATTCCACGAAGCCGGATTCGCAGCGAGGAGGGACTGTCCCGAATGCTGGGGCCGGTGCTGCTGCTGACCGTCATCTTTTTTCTCCACTTCGTGGCACGACAGGTCGCCGGACCGCTGTTGCCGGCCATGGAAGCCGAACTGGGGCTTTCCCACTTCCAGGGTGGGCTGTTTATCCTGTGCATGGGAACGGGATTTTTCATCAGCCAGATCGGCGCCGCTTTCCTGGTCGGGCGCTGGGGCTATCGGCGATGCATCCTGGTCTCTCTTTGGGGGGCGGCGGTCTCGACGGCTGCCCTGGGGTTTATGGGGTCGGCATGGGCCCTGTATCTCGGGTTTCTTTGCCTGGGAATCACCGGCGGGCTGTATGTACCGGCGGGAATATCCCTGATCACGGTGCTGGTCCGGCCCCGGGACTGGGGCAAAGCCATGGGAATTCACGAGGTGGCTCCCAACATGGCGCTCATTACAGTTCCGTTTCTGGCCACGGCGGTGGTGGCCGCCGTGTCCTGGCGGCTTGGCTATCTCCTGGCTGCCGCCGTATTGGCGCTTTTCGGCGCGGCCTACCTGTTTTTCGGCGTCGATTCCGAAAAGCGCCCCTCGCCTCCGGACCTGCAGCGCATCCGGGAGATCGCCGCCAATCCCTCCTTCTGGTCACTGGGGCTGCTGCTGAGTCTGGCGGTGGGGGTGGAAACGGGGGTTTACTCGATGGTGCCCCTGTTCCTGGTCAGCGAACGCGGCTTCGATCTGGCCGATGCCAACCAACTGCTGGGCCTTTCCCGCATCCCGGGCCTGGTCATGGTGCTCCTGGCGGGCTGGATCACGGACCGGCTTAGCCCGTCGACCACCATCACCCTGGCCCTTGCATTGACCGGTACCGCCGTCGTTGCCCTGGGCGTCGGCCCCGCCGGATGGATCGCGCCGGCTGTTTTTGTCCAGGCGGCCGCCTCTGCCTGCCTCTTTCCGCCCATTCTGTCCTTGGCTTCGCGCATTTCGACCACGGAAAACCGGGCATTGACTCTTTCTTTGAGCCTTGCCGTGGCCCCGGTGATCGGGGGAGGTCTGCTGCCGGCGGGCATCGCCCTGGCCGGAGACTTGGGTTCGTTTGCGGCGGGACTGGTCGGGGCCGGGCTTCTCACCGCGGCCGGCATCGGGCTGGTAAGCCCGCTGAAGCGGTAAGCCGGGGCAGAGAGCAGAGAGCATGGGTGAAGAAAGAAACAGATGTCGGATGTCAGCCCTGCCGCTGGCGCGGCGTTCAAGGTTCAGGGTTTGCGTCTTCGCGCTGTGCGCTTCCCGCTTCGCCTTTGGCTACGCCGGACAGGTCGCCGCACAGGCAGGGTTCAAGGGTTGCCGTAGGGAATTCTATCGGAATCTTTTGGTCTTAACCGGCCAGTTTGA
>JAIPEL010000009.1 GCA_021737185.1 Desulfobacterales bacterium
TTTTGATCCGGCATCCAGAAGTTGTTGAAATCACTGGATTCCCGCTTTCGCGGGAATGACGGAAAATGGAAAAGTCCCATAATTGTCGCTCCCGCGAAGGCGGGAGCCCAGAACTATTTGAAATGACTGGATTCCCGCCTGCGCGGGAATGACAAAAAAAGAAAACGGCGACTTTTTACGAAGCCATCATTTCTAAATTCTAAATGCCTTCCTGCCCTATCGTTTCGTTTTCGTATCTTTTCCCTGCACTTTCCCGAGAAGTTCGGCGGCTTTTTTTCGGATCTCTTCGTCCTGGCTCGATTCTCTGGCGCGGTTGAGGTGAAAAACGGCATTCGGGGTATCGCCTTTTTGCCGGTAGTGCACACCCAGATAGTAGTGGGCCGTCCCGGGTTTTGCCATGCGGTTGTATACTTCGCCCAGTGCATAGTAAGCCGGCGTGTAGTCGGGCCTCTGGGCGACGAGATTTTCCAGGGTCCAGGCGGCGCGCCCCAGATCGCCTGTCTGCATGCGGGCCTGACTCAAGTAGTACGCACGCTCCGGATCGAACGGCGGCAGACTCTCGGCGTTTTGGAGAATTTCCAGGGCCTGTTCGTATCTTCCACTCTGGTAGTAGACCCGGCCCAGGTCGGTCAGGAAGTCCGAATCGAACGGTCGCTTGGCCACCGCTTTTTTCAGATGATCGATCGCCTCGTCACGGTGGCCGGTGCGCGCCATGAGCAGGCCGTATCCATACTGGATCAGCGGGTCCCCCGGTGTTTCCTTCAACCGCCGCTCATATTGCTGCGTCGCGCCGGCGATGTCGCCGTGCATGGCCACCAACCGCACCTGCATTTTTCGGAAAGAAAATTCGTCGACATCGCCGGAGGTCGTGTCGTGGTTTTCCAGCCAGGTGTCGATCAACGCCATACGGTCTTCAGAGGCCGGATGGGTCATCAGGTAGGTGGGCACGTCGCCGAACCACTGCTTGGAACGAATCTTCTGCAGCGCCGCCAGCAGGCCTTTTGCGCTGTAGCCTGCGCTGTCCAGGTATTGCAGGCCGAGCTGGTCCGCCTGCAGCTCGTCTTGACGGCTGTAAGCCAGGGTCATGGACTGGCCGGCAGCCATGGAGCCGACAGCCAATGCCTGGCCCATCGCCGCTCCGGCCGCCGGCCCGATCAGCGCGCCGGCTACCATGCCGGCCAGGGTGGCCGCACTGATCTTCTTGGATCGTTCGATCCGGTCAGAAATATGCCGTGCCGTCACATGGGCGATTTCATGGGCCAGGATTCCGGCAAGCTCTTCTTCATGGTCGAAGGCCTCCAGCAGACCGCTGTTGATGAAGATATGCCCCGCCGGGCTGGCGAAGGCGTTGTAGACCGGTTCGTCGACCACATAAAAACGATAAGAAAACGGCTGCGGCGGTACATGGGCCAGAATTCTTTTTCCGACTCGATTGACGTAGTCCACCACCGGCGGATCCCGGATGAGATCCAGCTGCTGGGCGATCATCGCCAGAAATTCCCGGGAAAGCTCCTCTTCTTCACCGACGGTGATGGCATCGGCCGGCCCGGCGCACAGCACTCCGGCAGCAACGATCGTGAAGGCAAAAAACACCGTCAACAATTTTTTCAGCCACATAACGCCTCCGCAAAAGCGGCAGCAAATGATCCATTTCGCATCATCATGAATCCCAAAATTGAATAATTAAAAATAAGCACTCAACCGGCCGATTGGCAAAAAAATCGACCTGATTTGTGACAATCCCTATATCTCACAATCTAATTCCCTTTTCAAATCGGGTTCGCTGTGGTAAACATCCCCGGTTATGGCGTACGTCCTTTGCATAGCCAATCAGAAAGGAGGCGTCGGCAAAACCACCACGGCCATCAATCTTTCGGCTGCCTTGGCCGTGTCGGAAAAGCCGACCCTGCTGGTGGACTGCGATCCCCAGGCCAACGCCACCACCGGCGTCGGCATCGACAAGCACGGCGTCGAGCAGACCCTCTATCACGGCGTGATCGGCGAATCCGACGCCGATGCCCTGATCGTTTCCAGCATCATCGAACACCTCAAGGTCATTCCGTCGCGGGTGGAACTGATCGGTTTTGAAGTGGAGATGATGGGCACCCCCGGCCGTGAGACCCGGCTCAAGGAGCTGCTGGCGCAGGTGGCCGACCGGTTCGAGTACATCGTTCTGGACTGCCCCCCCTCGCTTTCGCTTCTGACGGTCAATGCCATGACGGCGGCAAACGACATGCTGATTCCGCTTCAATGCGAGTTCTATGCATTGGAAGGCCTTGGGCAGCTTCTTCAGACGATCCGGCGCATTCAAGGAGGGCTGAACCCCGCCCTGGGGGTGGCAGGGATCCTTTTGACCATGTTCGACAAGCGAACCAACCTGTCCTACCAGGTGGCCGAAGATGCAGAGAATTATTTCCAGGAGCTGGTTTTCAAAACCGTCATTCCCAGAAACGTCCGCCTGAGTGAGGCGCCCAGCTTTGGAAAGCCGATTCTGCTCTATGACGCGACCTCCGCAGGGGCGGTCAGCTACTTTTCCCTGGCCAAGGAAATCATGAACGGCAAGAAGTCAGAGACGGCCGATGTCCGAGGATAAACCCAAAAAACAGCCCGCAGCGGGCCGTCAGCGGAAAAAAGTCGCTCTGGGCCGGGGGCTGGACGCCTTGATTCCGGACCTATCCCAGGAAAAGTCCGCCCCCCGGGATTTTTTTTCGTGTGAAATCGACCGGATCCGTCCCAACCGCTACCAACCGAGAAGGCAGTTCTCCGAAACCGATCTGGACGAGCTGCGCCGGTCGATTGCCGAGCAGGGGGTCCTTCAGCCGCTTTTGGTCCGGCCCGACGGGGGGGGATACGAACTGATCGCCGGCGAGCGGCGGCTGCGCGCCGCCAAGATGGCCGGCTTGACTGCCGTGCCGGTGGTGGTCAAGACGATCAGCGACAGCGAGATGCTGGCCGTGTCGATCATCGAAAACATCCAGCGGGCGGATCTCAATCCGTTGGAAGAGGCCGACGCCTACCATCGGCTGATGACCGAATTCAGTCTGACCCAGGAACAGGTCGCCGACCGGGTCGGCAAGGGTCGTCCGACCGTGGCCAATTTCCTGCGTCTAAGAAGCCTGCCCGAGCCGATTCAGGCCAGCATCCTTTCCGGGGAGCTGAGCATGGGCCACGCGCGGGCGCTTCTGAGCGCCGAATCCGGCGCCCGGCAGCTTGCCGCCTGGAGGCGGGTGATCAAAGACGGCCTGTCGGTGAGAGAGACCGAAGCCCTGGTTCGGCGGCTGAAAAACGAGGCCCCGCCAAAAAAGCCGGTTCGCACCCCGGAGGACCCCTACTTTTCGGATCTGGCCGAACGGCTTTCCCGCCGCTTCGGCACCCGCGTGAAAATCCAGCGGCGGGGCAAAAAGGGAAAGCTCGAGATCGAGTTCTACAGCGACGACGATCTCGATCGTCTTCTGGTCCTGCTCGGCCGGGAGCCTTAGTTTCGAACGATACCCCACAACTTGGCAGCCGGAGCTGAAAGGCTATATCGTTGCGCGGAGAACAGTGATCAAGCACGAAATTCGAATATCGAAATACGAAACAAATCCTAAATTCAAATAACCAAATGACCAAAACAAAGGATCACCATCAACCTAATTTGGGTTTTATTTGTTGAGGGCACTCACCGAAGTTATGCTTTCGAGCACCTAGCCATGGCCCTGCCCGCTGCGGCCGATATTTCGAACCGGCCGGGCGGCAACGACACCTGATGGCGCTTCATATTATCATCGACGGGTACAACCTGATCCGGCAGTCGCCGGAGATGAGCCGGCTGGACCGGATCGATCTGCAGCAGGGCCGGGAGGCGCTGCTGCAGCGCCTTGCCGAGTACCGGAAGGTGAAACCTCACCGGATCACCGTTGTCTTCGATGGAACCGATGCGCCGATTCCCGGGGGACAAAGGGACCGTTTCGGCGGGATTGATGTCCGTTTTTCCCGAAGGGGTGAGGCTGCTGACGCCGTCATCCAGAGAATGGCTGCACGGGAAAAGGAGCGTGCGTTGGTGGTCAGTTCGGACCGCGCGGTGGCCGATTTTGCCGCCGGCCGGGGTGCTGCCGTCATCGATTCGTCCGATTTCGAGGATAGACTCGAGTTGGCCGCGGCCGGTGTTTCCGGCGGCGGTCAAAGCCCCCCCGACGAGGGATGGGCGCCGACCACCCGCAAAAAGGGTCCATCCCATCGGCTTTCCAAGCGCCAGAGGCGAAACAGGCGCAAGATAGGCAAACTCTGATCGGTCCCATTGACGGGCCGCGGCCGGATCTGGTAGGCAATACCGCTTTGACGGAATCGAGTCCGGGGAAGAATACTCAAATGATATGCATCTGTGTAATCGACGGTCAGGGGGGCGGGATCGGCAGCACCATCATCCGAAAGGTCAAAGAGGTCTTCGAAGAGACCGTGGAGATCGTTGCCCTGGGCACCAACGCGATTGCCACGGCCCAGATGCTCAAGGCCAAGGCGAACCGGGGGGCGTCCGGCGAAAATGCCATCGTCCAGACCGTCGGCCGGGTGGACCTCATTATCGGACCCCTGGGGATCGTCATGGCCAACGCCATGATGGGAGAAGTGACCCCCAAGATGGCCGAGGCCGTTTCTTCCAGCCCGGCGAAAAAGCTGCTTCTGCCGCTGACCCAGGAAAACGTTCAAATTGTCGGGGCTTCGGTCCTGCCGCTGCCCCGGCTGATCGAGGCCATGATCGAGAAAGATTTGACCGATATTCATGAAGGAGCCGAAAAACATCATGTGTGAGGCCAACGCGTATCTCATTCATCAGGGAACAGAGGAGCTGGTCATGGAGGCGGTGGATACCGTCGAACCGGAGGAAGACGGTCTTCGTCTGGTCAGCATCTTCGGAGACCAGAAGTTTCTAAAAGCCCGCATCCATTCATTGTCCCTCGTCGACCACAAAGTGTTTCTCAAAAAGACCGAATAGGCGGTTTGACCGGGGATTCCGCACTTTTGTTTCTCTGCATATGAAGCTTATCGTCGCCAAGACCGCCGGCTTTTGCATGGGGGTGCGGCGGGCCGTGGAATTGGCCCTGGACGCGCCGGGCAAACAGCAGGGGCCGATTTACACCTACGGGCCGCTGATCCACAATCCCCAGGTCCTCAACCTGATGAGGGAAAAGGGGATTTCGGTTCTGGAGCGCATACCGGAGAAGGGATCCGGCACGGTGATCGTTCGCGCCCACGGCGTGCCGAAGGATGCCCGCAAGCAGCTGGATCTTGCCGGATTCAACGTCATCGACGCCACCTGCCCGCGGGTCATCAAGGTGCAGACGATCATCGACCGCCACACCCGGCAAGGGTATGCGGCGGTCATCGTGGGCGACAAGGAGCATCCAGAAGTCGTTGGGCTGCTCGGATATGCCGGAAAGCACGGGGTCGTGGTCGACAGCGTCGAAGAGCTCTCCGCGCTTCCCCGATACGACAAAGCGATCATCGTGGCCCAAACCACCCAGAACACCCGGTTTTTCGAGACGGTTCGACTTTGGGCCGCCCAAAACGCACCCCACTACAAGGTGTTCAACACCATCTGCGACTCCACCGAAAAGCGGCAGCGCGAGGTGCAGCAGATGGCCGGGACCGTCGATGCCCTGGTCGTCGTGGGAGGGAAAAACAGCGGCAACACCCAGCGGCTGGCCGAAATCGGACGCGCTGCCGGCGTGCCGACCTACCATGTCGAAACCGACTCCGAGCTTGAGCTCCAGGCGCTTTCGGCTGCAGAGACCATCGGAATCACCGCCGGCGCCTCCACCCCGAACTGGATCATCAACCGGGTTTACCGGGCCCTGGAAACCCTGCCTTTCCGGCGGGCCAGCGGCTGGATCCGGGCCTTGTTCCGGTTTCAGCGGACATTGATGATCACCAACGTGTACGTTTCTGTCGGCGCCGGCTTTTTGTGCTTTGCATGCCTCCGCCTTCTGAAGGTGCCCGATTCGATCCCGTTCGTTCTCATTGCCGCACTGTACGTACAATCGATGCACATCTTCAACAACCTGACCGGCGTCAAAGCCGACCATTACAACGATCCGGAGCGGGCCGCTTTTTACAACCGGTATAAGGGGGTCCTTTCCCTGCTGGGGGTGGCCGCCGGCGGTGCGGGCCTGGCAACAGCCCTGGTCGTGGGCACCGGCCCGTTTCTCATTCTCTTGGCCATGAGCCTGATGGGGCTTTCCTACAACCTCCGACTGGTTCCGGCCGCGCTGACCGGCGGCCGCTATCGAAGCCTTAAAGATGTTCCCGGGTCCAAAACCGTTCTGATCGCCCTGGCCTGGGGGGTGGTGACCTCCCTCTTCCCGTCCCTGGCCGCGACCGGCACTTTTTCCCCGGCGGTCGGCGTCGTGTTTTCAGCCGCGGTGTTGATGGTGTTTGTCCGGACCGCCTTTTTCGATCTGCTCGACATGCAGGGGGACCGGATCGTGGGCAGAGGCACGATTCCGATCATTCTCGGCCAGCGCCGCACCATGAAATTGCTGCAAACTCTCTCTGCCGCCGCCGTTTTGCTGCTGGCCGGATCGAGCCTTGCCGGATGGACGGGCTATCTGGGCCTTGCCCTGGCGATTTGTCCGGTTTCCATGGCGCTGGTATTGATCGGCCACCAGAAAGAAAAGGTCCTCCCCGGGGTCAGGCTCGAATTCCTCATGGACACCCACTTTATCTTGGCAGGGGTCATTGCCCTTTTGTTTTCGGCATTTTAATTTGTTTCGGATTTCGTGCTTCGGAGTTCGAATTTTTATTTTGATAGTGGTCCGGTTCGGACCAACTCGAGTTGCATCCAACCAAGCGGAGAAGTTCATGAATATCCAGAAGCTGGTGGTCATCGGCGGCGTTGCCGGCGGAGCCTCGTGTGCCGCCCGCGCCCGGAGGCTGTCCGAATCGGCGGAGATCGTCTTGCTCGAAAGGGGACCGTATGTGTCTTTTGCCAACTGCGGCCTTCCCTACTATGTGGGAAACGTCATTACCGAAGAAGAGGACCTGCTGGTGGCATCGCCGCAGTTGTTCCGGGACCGGTTCCGCATCGACGTGCGCACCCAAAGCCTGGCGACAGCCATCGATCCAAAGCGGCGTCAGGTCTCGGTAACCGACCTGAACACCGGCAAACCCTACCAGGAATCCTACGACGCGCTGGTGATCTCGCCGGGGTCGGCGCCGGTGCGGCCGAATCTGCCGGGAATCGAGCTGCCGGGCATTTTCACCCTCCGGACGATTCCCGACACCCAGCGGATCGTGGAACAGGTCCGCGGCCGCCGGGTTCACAGGGCTGCGGTGGTCGGCGGGGGCTTTATCGGCCTGGAAATGACCGAAAACTTGCACCGGCTGGGAATCGAGGTGGACCTGATCGAGGCCCAAGCCCATGTGATGCCCGCTCTGGATCCGGAGGTGGCCTCTTTCATTCACGCGCATATGGAGGGAAAAGGGGTCCGGCTGCACCTTAACAGCGCGGTCTCCCGGTTCGAGGCCGCCGGCAGCGGGCTGACGATCCGCCTCGAATCCGGCCGGACGATTTCCGCCGACATGGTGCTGCTGGCGGTCGGCGTTCGTCCCGAATCCGGCCTGGCCGGGGAGGCCGGACTTGACCTTGGACCATCTGGCGGTATCCGCGTAGACGACCGGATGCAGACTTCCGATTCCCGGATATGGGCCGTTGGCGATGCGGTGGAAAGCAGCGATGTCCTCACCGGAGAACCCGTCCTGATTCCCCTAGCAGGACCGGCCAACCGACAGGGACGGATTGCGGCCGACGCGATATTTGCCGAGGATCTCGGCCACCGGTTCCGGGGGGTCCAGGGGACGGCGGTGGTCGGAGTGATGGGATTGACCGTCGCCTCCACCGGCCTGTCGGAAAAAGCATTGCACCGCCGGGATACGGGCATTGTCTTTGACAAGATATACATTCACCCGGAAAGCCACGCGGCGTATTATCCGGACGCAAAGACCATCACCTTGAAGGTGGTATACGACACGGCCGACGGCCGTGTCCTGGGGGCCCAGGCCGTCGGCGAAAAGGGGGTGGAAAAGAGAATCGACGTGATCTCGGCTGCCGTCCAGTTTTCAGGAACGGTATTCGACCTGGAGGAGGTCGAGCTCTGCTATGCCCCCCAGTACGGTTCGGCCAAGGACCCGGTCAACCTGGCCGGCATGGTGGCGGCAAATGCCTTGCGGGGCCTGAGCCCCCTGGCCCACTGGGAGACGCTTGAAGAAGAAAGGGATTTTATCCTGGATGTACGAGAGCCTGAAGAATTTAAAGAGGGCCACATCCCAGGTGCGGTCCACATCCCCTTGCACGACCTGAGGCAGCGGATAGACGAGCTGCCCCAGGACCGGCCGATTCTGACCCACTGCTATGTGGGGCAGCGCTCCCATATCGCGGTCCGCATCCTGCGGCAGCTCGGCTTCGACGCGTACAACCTGTCCGGCGGGTACAGGATGTATGAAGCCTATCAGCGCCTGAGAAACTGTCCATAGAAGGCATCTCAGGCGCCATGGCTGCGTTGCACGACGTTCAAAAATGCTCACATACTCCTGTGTATGTTCCGCTTTTTGGCCGCCGTGCGCCTTGCCATGACCCCTGATCTTCCTCCTATGGACCGTTTCTCCCGCGGTGCGGCTGAATGGTCAAATAGGGAATGGCGGGGTAGACACTCCTTTGAGTTTTTGCGGACATCGGACATCCGACCTCGGACATCTGGCGGTCTCCTGGACGCTGAGACATGTCAGCAAGCCGCCCGGCTGTGTATGAGGCAGCTATCGAAAGATTGAGGGCTCTTTTCCGGCCAGCAGACGGGCGATGTTTTCGTGGTGGCGGGCAATGATGAACAGGGCAGCGACGGCGGCGGCTGCCGTCATGGCAGAAGAGCCGGTCGCTTCGAAGACGGCCACCGGCAAGGTGATCGACGCGGTCATCGATCCGACCGACACCCGCCCGGTGAAGCAGGCCATCATCACGAACACCAGCAGTGCGACCGCCACCGCCAATGGAGAGAAGGCGGCAACAGCACCGGCCCAGGTCGCCACCCCCTTGCCCCCGCCCCGAAACCGCAGAAAAAGGGGAAACAGATGTCCTCCAAAGGCGCATAGGGCCACGGCCGCCAAAAAAAGCTCGCTTCCGAAACCTCCTTCCGGGACCGCTTGAACCCCGACGGCCACCGGAACCGCCCCTTTGGCGACATCCCCGATGAGCGTCAACACGCCCAGCAGGTTCCCGGCCGTCCGGCGCACGTTGGTGGCGCCGATGTTGCCGCTGCCTTCCTTGCGGATGTCCACCGAGGTGAACAGCTTCGTCAGCACCAGCCCGAAGGGCACCGAGCCAAGAAGGTAGGCCGAAACGGGCAGTAAAAAGAGAAAAAGAAGGTTCATATCCGACTCCCGTGAAAGCTTCGAATCTGATATCGTGGTTCACCTTGTGTTTCAAACCTAATTTTTTTATCCTTGGCGGCGAAGCCGCCATTTGAAAAATACGCAGAGCGGATTTTTCCATGGAACCGATCGAATTTCCCATCTCCGACGAGCTCGATCTTCACACCTTCCGCCCTTCGGAGGTTTCGGATCTACTGGACGACTATTTTGAAGAATGCCTTGCCCGCGGAATCTTCTCGGTTCGCGTCATCCACGGCAAGGGAACCGGGGCCCTGAAAAAGCGAGTGCGGGCGATTCTTGAAAAACACCCGTTGGTGACCTCATACAGCGATGCGTCGCCCGAGGCCGGCGGCTGGGGCGCGACCCGGGTGGAACTGACCGGAGCACCGAAAAAATGAACGACGCCGAAGACAAAAAGGAGGAAGCATGGCGAATTTTCTGTTCGTGGTGAGCCAGGACGACAACGAAAAGATGACGCGGTGCTATCAGTTCGCCAAGATCGCCCACGAAAAGGGGCACACCGTGAACGTCTTTTTGATCGACGGGGGGGTAATGTGGGCCGACACGGGCCGGGACCACGACATCAGAACGCCCACCGGGGACTGCCCCAACGACTACCTGCCCTACCTGGTCGAGCACGAAGTGCCCATCGGCGTCTGAATCCCGTGTGCGAAGGCTCGTCAGGTTGACGAGTCCAAGTTCTTTTCCAACATGGTCCTCGACGGCGGCCCCCACCTGATCGACATGGCTGCCGACGCCAAGGTCTTCAACTTTTGACATAAGTCAAGGCCTTTAAAGAGATTTTGTATATCCTTTGTAACGAACCGTTGCTCCTACATCATAAAGGCGGGCTTCTGTCTGCGCGGTGATGCTCATTGCCGTCTCCGGTTCGAGGGTGGCGGCCGCATGCACCTTTTTCCCGCCGTGCGCCGGCCGCCGGCTGCAGGTCGGCCGTTTTCGGCAGGAGAAGCCCTTGCCGGGCCCGGAAGCCTCCGGCGACCCGAACTGTACCGTGCAGGGCAACGACACAGGAGGTGCTCCATGACGGACGGTTTCTTGAACCGGCTGCGCTTTTTCCGCCCCAAGGGCCCGGCGTACGGCTGCCGCGAGGAAAAATCCGCCGACGGGTGGACCCAGACCCGGTGCGGCCAGCGCGATTGGGAGGAGCTCTATCGCCGCCGCTGGCAGTACGACAAGAAGGTGCGCTCGACCCACGGGGTCAACTGCACCGGTTCGTGCTCGTGGGATGTCTATGTCAAGGACGGCATCCTGGTGTGGGAAACCCAGGCCACCGACTATCCGGCCTGCGGCGAAGGATTTCCCAACCACGAACCGCGGGGGTGTCCGCGGGGGGCCACCTATTCCTGGTACACCTACAGCCCGGTTCGCCTGAAGCACCCCCTGGTGCGCTCGTGTCTGCTTTCGATGTGGCGCGAGGCCCTTGAGGAAAATCCCGATCCGGTGGCCGCCTGGAAAAGCATCGCAGGCAATGAAGAAAAGCGCCGGCGCTTCCATCAGGCGCGCGGCAAGGGCGGGTTCGTGCGCGTGGCATGGGACGAGGCCGCCTCGCTGATCGCCGCGGCCCTGGTCCACACCATCAAGCAGTACGGCCCGGACCGCATCTTCGGGTTTTCCCCGATTCCGGCCATGTCCATGGTCTGCTACGCTTCCGGCGCGCGCTTTCTTTCCCTGATCGGCGCCTCCATGCTCAGCTTTTACGACTGGTACTGCGATCTGCCGCCGGCCTCTCCCCAGATCTGGGGCGAGCAGACCGACGTGCCGGAAAGCGCCGACTGGTACGAATCTACCTATTTTATCGTCTGGGGCACCAACCTGCCCATGACCCGCACCCCCGACGCCCATTTTTACACCGAGGCCCGCTACCGGGGGGCCCGGGTGGCGGCCGTGGCGCCCGACTACGCCGAATACGTCAAGTTCGCCGACACCTGGCTTCCCGCCAGGGCCGGCACGGACGCGGCCCTGGCTATGGCCATGACCCACGTGATCGTCAAGGAGTTTTATGTGGACCGCCAGGTGCCGTATTTCATGGACTACGCCCGGCAGTACACCGATCTGCCCTTTGCGGTGGTGCTCGAATCCGGTGAGGACGCCGATTCGCCGGGCCGCTTCCTGCGGGCCGCGGACTTGGGGATGGACGGCGACAACACCCGGTGGAAAACGGTGGTATATGACGCGGCCGGGGGCTGCTTTGCGGTTCCCAACGGCAGCATCGGTTTTCGCTGGAGCGAAGAGGGCCGCTGGAATCTCAAGCTGGAGGAAAACGACCGGCCCATCGATCCGCTGCTCAGCTTCTCCGACCGGCCGGACGGCTGGCGCACGGTCGCCTTTCCGGTTTTTGCCGAAGCCGGGGCCGGTATCAAGAAGGGCCTGGTGCCCTATAAAACCGTGCCCGGTCCCGGCGGCGAGCTTTACGTGGCCACGGTCTTTGACCTGATGGCGGCCCACCTGGGCGTTTTGCCCAAAACCGCGCCGGAGACGCCGGACGAATACCCGGCCGACTACGCCGATCCCAAGCCCTTTACCCCCGCCTGGCAGGAGGCCGTCACCGGCGTGGCTGCGGCAGACGCCGTGCGGGTGGCCCGGGAATTTGCCGAAAACGCCGAAAAAACCCGCGGAAAATCGATGATCTTTTTGGGCGCTGGCACCAACCACTGGTTTCACAGCGACATGATCTATCGCACCATCATCAACCTGACGACCCTGTGCGGCTGCCAGGGGGTCAACGGCGGCGGCTGGGCCCATTACGTGGGCCAGGAGAAGGTGCGGCCCCAGGCGGCCTGGTCCCAGGTGGCTTTCGGCCTGGACTGGCAGCGGCCGCCGCGCCTTCAAAACGGCACCTCGTTTCACTATTTCGCCACCGATCAGTGGCGCTACGACACGCTGGACCCCCAAACCTTTCATTCCCCCCTGGCCGGGCGGCCTGCCGCGCGCCACATGGCAGACTACAACGTGACCGCCGCCCGCCTGGGTTGGCTGCCCTCGTATCCGCAGTTCAACCGCAACCCGGTTGAACTGGTGCGCGAGGCCGAGGCTGCCGGCGCCGCCACCGACGAGGAGATCACGGCCCATGTGGTGGAAAGACTCAAAAAGGGCGAACTGCGCTTTGCCGTGGAAGACCCGGACCACCCGGCCAACTTTCCGCGGATACTTTTTTTGTGGCGGGCCAATCTGCTGGGTGCCAGCGGAAAGGGGCACGAGTATTTTCTCAAGCACCTGCTGGGCGCCGACCACGCCGTGCTCAATACCGACGGTGCGCTTCGCCCCGAAAAGATCACATGGCGCGACCCGGCTCCGGAAGGCAAGTTGGACCTTCTGGTCACCCTGGAGCTGCGGATGTCCACCAGCGCCATGTATGCCGACATCGCGCTTCCGGCCGCCGGCTGGTACGAGATGCACGACCTGAACACCACCGACATGCACCCGTTTATCCACCCGTTCAATCCGGCCATCGACCCGCCCTGGGAGACCCGCACCAACTGGGAGCAGTTCAAGACCATCGCCGAAAAATTCTCCGAGCTTGCCGCAGACCACCTGGGCACCGTCAAGGATCTGGTGGCCGTTCCCTTGATGCACGACAGCCCCGGCGAAATCGCCCAGGCCGACGTCAGGGACTGGGGCCTGGGCGAATGCGAGCCCGTGCCGGGAAAAACCATGCCCAATTTGTCCGTGGTGACCCGCGACTACCCCGACACCTTTCGAAAGATGACCTCCCTGGGGCCCCTGGCCGCCTCGGCGGGTGTGGGATCCAAAGGGATCATGTGGAAGGCGGCCGAGGAAGTCGAGGCCCTGAAAGCGTCCCTGGGAACGGTGGCCGAAGGGGTCGGCAAGGGGCAGCCGGCCATGGAGACGGCCAAACAGGCGGCCGAGACCATCCTGATGCTGGCCCCGGAGACCAACGGTGAAACGGCGGTCAAATCCTGGGAGGGGCTGGAAAAGCGCACGGGTCTTTCTCTTCGCCACCTGAGCCTGCGCCGGCAAGGCGAGCGCTTTCGTTTCGACGACCTGACCGCACAGCCCCGAAAGATCATCACCTCGCCGGTGTGGAGCGGCATCGAATCCGAAGAGCGGCGCTATTCGCCCTTCGTGATCAACATCGAAGAAAAGGTGCCGTTTCGCACCCTCACCGGCCGGGCCCAGTTCTACCAGGACCACCCCTGGATGCGGGATTTCGGCGAGCAGCTGCCGGTCTACCGGCCGCCGCTGGACATGACGGCCGTCGATCCGGACGGCGTGGGGCGCGAACCGGAGCGCGAGATCGTGCTCAATTACCTGACCCCCCACTCCAAGTGGTCGATTCACAGCACCTATTCGGACACGTTGACCATGCTGACCCTGTTTCGCGGGGGCGAGGCGATCTGGATCAACGACGAAGACGCCCGCAAAATCGGGGCGGCGGACAACGACTGGCTCGAGTGCTTCAACGCCAACGGGGTGGTGATGGCCAAGGCCGTGGTCAGCCCGCGCATTCCGCCGGGAAAGGCGTTCATGTACCATGCCCAGGAAAGGCTGATCAACACGCCCGGATCGAAGCTCTCGGCAAAGCGCGGGGGCACCCACAACAGCGTGACCCGCATTCTGGTCAAGCCTACGCACATGATCGGAGGCTATGCCCAGTTGAGCTACGGCTTCAACTACTACGGACCCATCGGGGCCCAGCGAGACGAGGCGATCATCGTGCGCAAGGCCGGAAAGGTGGACTGGTATGAAGATTAGCGTTCAAACCGCCATGGTGCTGAACCTGGACAAGTGCATCGGCTGCCACACGTGCAGCATCCCGTGCAAGAACGTGTGGACCAACCGCGAGGGCGCTGAATACATGTGGTTCAACAACGTCGAGTGCAAGCCCGGCATCGGCTATCCCAAAAAATGGGAGAACCAGCAGATCCACCGGGGGGGCTGGACCCTAAGCAGCGGACGGCTTCGGCTCACCGCCGGCGGCCGGGTGCACAAGGGCCTGAACATCTTTCACAACCCAGATCTTCCGGTCATCGACGACTACTACGAACCGTGGGACTATGACTATGCCCGCCTGATCGACAGCCCCAGCAGCCGGCACCAGCCCTCGGTGCGGCCCCGATCGCGGCTCACCGGCAAGCCCATGGAAGTCAAGTGGGGACCCAACTGGGAGGACGATCTGGCCGGCCTGGCCGAAACCGGGCCCGGAGATCCCAACTTCAAAAATCTGGAGGTGCAAACCTACCTGCAGTTTCGAAATGTCTTCATGTTCTGGCTGCCGCGCCTGTGCGAACATTGCCTCAATCCGGCCTGCGCGGCGTCGTGTCCGTCCGGGGCGCTGTACAAGCGCGAGGAGGACGGCATCGTGCTGGTGGACCAGGAGCGCTGCCGGGGATGGCGCTACTGCGTTTCGGGCTGCCCCTACAAGAAGGTCTATTTCAACTGGAAAACCGGCCGGGCCGAAAAGTGCATCTTCTGCTATCCCCGCCTGGAGGCGGGCCTGACCAGCCTCTGCGCCCACAGCTGCGTGGGCCGGATCCGCTACGTGGGCGTGCTGCTCTACGACGCCGACCGCATCGCCGAAGCCGCGGCGGCGCCGAACGAGCAGGATCTCTATCCGACCCACCTGGATATCCTGCTGGATCCCCACGATCCGGAGGTCGCCCGGGCCGCCGCGGCCCAGGGCATCGCCGCCAACGTGCTGGACGCGGCCCGCCGCTCGCCGGTTCATGCCCTGATCCGGCAGTGGCGGCTGGCCCTGCCGCTGCACCCCGAATTTCGCACCCTGCCCATGGTGTGGTACGTGCCGCCGCTGAGCCCGATCAGCAGCCGGGCGGCCGACCCGTCGGCAGCCGGGGATCTGATCGACAGGATGCGCATTCCGGTGGCCTACCTGGCCAATCTGCTCACCGCGGGTGACGAGGCCCCGGTGCGGCTGGCCTTGGGACGCCTGGCGGCAGTTCGCGAGTTCATGCGGACCCGCCGGGTGGAGCAGCGCGACGACCCTGCACCGCTGGACGCCGTGGGGCTCGACGCGGCCGCCGTGGAAAAGATCTATCGCCTGCTGGCCCTGGCCCCGTTAGAAGAGCGCTTCGTGGTGCCCACCTTGCCGGTGCGCGACGACGGGGTTTATGCACGCCAGGGGGGATGCGGCTTCGGCGAAGCCCTCTGAACAAGCCGAAAAGGAGACGACGCCATGGTCCCGCTTTCCGCTGATGCCCTGAGACTGCTGTCGGTGCTGCTGCACTACCCCGACGATGACCTGCTGGGGCATCTGGACGAGATCGCGGCCGCGGCCGGACTGGTGCCGGAGGAGGACATCCAAACGGCCGCAGAGGGCTTTTTGAGCTACCTTGGCGCCCACCCCCCGATCCGGCTGCAGGAAAACTTTACAGCGGCCTTCGACATGCGCCCTGAAACGACCCTGAATCTGACCTATCACGCCTTCGGAGACAACGAAAAGCGGGCGGCGGCCCTGGCGCGGCTCCAGCACGTTTACGATCAGGCCGGCTGGGAGCGCACCACCGGGGAACTGCCCGATTACCTGCCGCTGATGCTCGAATTTCTGTCGATCCAGCCCCGGCCGGAAAGCGTGCTTCCGGTGTGGCAATGCCTGCGGGCCACAGCAGCCCTGGCCGCGGGTCTGGAAAAGACAGCGCCGGTGTATGCCGCCTTGCTGCGGCCCCTGGCCGGCGCGGCAACCGCCGTCTGCCCGGATGACGGCCGCGTGCCCGGGCAGGACTAGGTATGTGCAAGTGCAATCACGGATGTCTTTGCCATTCACTTTCAACATACGAGGGGCAGAGGCCGCAGAGGATGCTATAATCAACATATTTTAATAAGATTTTCTCTGCGTCCTCAGCGCCTCGGCGGTGAGTGATCTTTCATATGATCCGTCACCGAAATGATGCCGTCGAGCACTGAGCTTAAGGAAACGAGGAGGACCGAAATGGACCTTTGGTATACGATCGTCTTCACCGTTTTTCCCTACCTGTGCCTGACCACCTTCGTACTTGGGCACGGCTACCGCTATGTGACCGACCGCTATGGCTGGAACGCCCGGTCCAGCGAGTTTCTGGAGAAAAAGCGCCTTTTTGCCGGGTCGGTCATCTTTCATGCGGGCATCATCCTGACCTTCTTCGGTCATGCCGGGGGGCTGCTTATCCCCCAGCGCGTGTTCGACGCCTTCGGCATCGATGCCCAGGGCCACATGGCCATCGCCTTCTGGAGCGGCCTTACCGTGGGGGTGGCGGCCTTTGCCGGGGTGCTGCTGCTGGGGTGGCGGCGTTTGGGCCAGCCGCGCCTGAAGATCGTGACGACCGTCAACGATGCAGTCACCCTGGCCGCCCTGACCTTTGTGATCGGAGCCGGGCTGTTCAACGTGGTGTTCGGCCATTACAACGTGCTTTACAGCGTGGCGCCCTGGATCCGAGGCATCGTGAGCTTCACGCCCGACGCCGCGCTGATGCGGGGGGTTCCCCTGGGCTACCAGATCCATGTGACCGCGGCCTGGGCCCTGCTCGGCTTTTCCCCCTTCAGCCGGCTGGTGCACATCTGGAGCGCTCCGCTGTTTTACCTGCTGCGGCCGCCGATCTTGTTTCGGCGGCGGGCAGGGCATCTGCCGCCGGCGTGACGGCCGGCTCATTGTAAAGATCCGGGCCCTGAGGACCCGCCTTTGAGTTAAGCCCTGAGGACCAGGATTGTGAGACTGAATTCAACCCCTGCGCCGTCCGGAGCGTGCCTCCCGAACAAAGGAGGGCTGAGATGAACGAAGAAAACGTCTGCTACGCCAAATCAAGCCCCACCGCGGCCTTGTCCTGGATTACCCTGGCCTTTTTCGCCGGATTTGCCGGGGTTTCGGCCTACGGTCCGGTGATCGCAAAGCTGAAGCAGTCCATGAACATGGACCCGCTTTGGATGGCGCTGTTGGCCGCCTGTCCGGCATTGACCGGTTCGCTGCTGCGCATTCCCTTCGGGGCCATGGTGGACCGGATGGGCGGGAAAAAGCCGATCGTGATATTGTTGTCCCTGGCCGCCGCAGGCGTGGCCGGCATGACCCTCATGTTCAGCATCGCGCCGGCTCCCACCGCGGCCCAATATCCCCTTTTCCTTTTGTTCGGGGTGCTTTGCGGCAGCGGTATCGCTGTTTTTTCCGTCGGGGTTCCATCGGTTTCTTACTGGTTTCCGCAAAAGCGCCAGGGGCGCGCCCTGGCGCTCTATGCCGGCTTAGGCAATCTGGCGCCGGGGCTGTTCGCCCTGATTCTGCCCAGCCTGGTCACGGCCCTGGGATTTACGACCTCCTATATTTTCTGGTTCGGACTGCTCGTTTTTCTGCTGTTCTTTTTCGTGGTCTACATGAAAGACGCCCCCTACTTCCAGTACCGGCAGCTTGGTATCGAAGTCGATCCGGATGCGCTCTTGCACGCCTGCGGCCAGGAACTCATTCCGTCGGGCCATGCGCTGGATTCCGTCAAGAAAGCGGCCGGAGACTGGCGCACCTGGATACTGACCTTTTTCTACTTCGTCAGCTTCGGCGGCTTCATTGCCCTGACGGTATGGCTGCCCACCTATTGGGCTGAATACTACGCCACCGGATTGGTCACGGCCGGCCTGCTTACGGCCCTGTATTCGCTTTCGAGCAGCCTGCTGCGGGTTGTGGGCGGATATGCCTCCGACGGGCTCGGCGGCGAAACCGTGGTCCTGATGTCCTTCGGTGCCGTCGTCCTGGGCGCCGTGCTGATGCTGCTGGCCGACGCGGCCATGGGCATCGCCGTCACCGGCCAGATGATCCTGGCCCTGGGCATGGGGTTTGCCAACGCCGCGGTGTTCAAGCTGGTGCCCAAATACAGCCCCCAAGCTGTGGGCGGCGCTGCCGGCATCGTGGGAGGCCTGGGCGCCTTTGGCGGGTTTGTCATCCCGCCGTTGATGGGGCTTTTCGTCAAACTATATGGATCCGTCGGCTATGCGAGGGGGTTTGTCGTTTTTCTCGTTCTGGCGCTGATGTCTCTGATCGCGTTTTTCATCCTCAACCGGTATGCGCCGCGGCAGACAGCGGAGGTGCAGACCGGGAAAGGGTAGAGGCCGAATGCTGAACCCGTTATCTGAATCCACCGTCTGCGGCCGGCCCCTGGCCGAATGCCTGCAGATGATCGAGGCGTTTCACGGCTTTCAGGCCCCCGGCCTGGTGCTGGGCATGTACATGGTGGACTGGGCAAAGGGGCTCATCGGCCCGGAAGTCGAAGCCGACGCCGTCGTGGAGACCCGCCACTGTCTGCCCGACGCCGTCCAGCTCTTTACCCCCTGCACGGTGGGAAACGGATGGCTCAAAATCGTCGATTGGGACAAGTACGCGCTTACCCTCTACGACCGGCGCGAACGCAGCGGGCATAGGGTCTGGCTCGATCTGGAAAAAGCGCGCTCTTTTCCGAAGCTGCACAATTGGTTCATGCGGCAGGTCCCGAAACAGGAGCTGCCCCTGGAGGAGCTTCTCCCCGTGATTCTCGCCGCCGGCCGGAAGGTTCTCTCCGCCCGGGCCGTGGTGCTGACAGACCTTTACCGGCGGTGCAAAAAGGCCGGCATCAACATCTGCCCCTCCTGCGGCGAGGCGTTCGCCGCCCGATACGGGGAGCGATGCGCCGCCTGCCGGGGCGATGGATATTGTTCACCTGCCGGCAGGATCCTTGGCTAATCGCGCATCTTGACAGTGCCCGATTTTTCATTCCGCTGCTGATACATACCGTTTGCGGTACAATGACATCACCGGATCAAAGGAGGACAGGATGAAAGCCACCCAGGAGCTGAAAAACGAACATCACGGTATCGAACAGATGCTGCAGGTCCTTGACGCCATATCCGCAAAACTGGGGCGAGGCGAACCTCTGCCCGCCGAGCATATGGACGGGATCATGGAGTTTCTGACGGTTTTCATCGACAAGTGCCATCACGGCAAGGAAGAGGAATTTCTGTTCCCGGCCCTGGAAGCGGCCGGGGTGCTGCGGGAGGGCGGCCCGATCGGGGTTCTTCTGGTCGAACACGATGAGGGCCGCCGGCTGGTGTCCAAACTCAAACAGTGCGTATCGGATCACCGTTCCGGCGACCAGCAGGCCGCCGTCGGCATTCAGGAAACTGTCACAGCGTATGTAAACCTGCTGCGGCAGCACATCACCAAGGAGGACACCGTCCTTTTCCCCATGGCGGATGCCAAGCTCGACGCCGTCAGTGACACGGTGCTTTTCGAGGACTTCGAGCGGCTGGAGCGCGAACGCATCGGGGCCGGAAGGCACGAAGCTTTTCACGCCCTGCTGGACCAATTGCAGGGGATCTATCTTGACGAATAGAAGGGAAGGAGCTGCATGAACGGTAACATCCCTGGCAATCTCCTGACCACCGCCATGGCCGTGATGCCGCATACCAACGTGTCGCGTGCCCTCGACATGGCCCTGTCACTGGATGTGCCCTTCTGGCCCCAATTGCCCAACTACAGCTACTACGAAGACATGTACGTGCAGGCGGCCGAGCATTTTCCCGGCATCATCCTGGACCTGGACAAGCGTACCCTGCGCTTTTCCATGGACAAGTTCGCCGAAGAGCTGGAAGAGGCGCTGCTGCGGTTTGACGATCCCTCTTATTTTGATGTCAGCGAGACCTACTCGGCGGTGTACCACCGATTTCTGGCGCTGGATCTCAAAGACAGGCCGGCCATTCGGGGCCAACTGGAAGGTCCCATCAGTTTCGGTTTCAACATCCTGGATCAGGATGAAAGGCCCATTCTCTTCGACGACACCATACGGCCGTTCATGCTCGATTTCATGGCCCAGCGGATCAACGTGCAGTTGAAGCGCCTGCAAAAACGCAATGCGAATGCCTTCATGTTCGTGGACGAGCCGGGCCTTCAGTTTATTTTCTCGGCCATGGCGGGCTACGGAGACATAAAAGCCAAGGGTGATCTGGACCAGTTCTTTTCCCAGGTGGACCGGCCCCGGGGCATCCACCTTTGCGGCAACCCGGATTGGGACTTTTTGCTCAACATGGACCTGGATGTGCTCTCGCTCGATGTGTACACCAACGCGGAGGTCTTCGCCTCCTATGCCAAATCCATCGCCAAGTTTCTCGACCGGGGCGGGGTCATTGTCTGGGGCATCGTTCCCACCGGGTTCGAGGCCTTCGCCGAAGAGGAGGTTCCGACCCTGATCGACCGCCTCGAAACGATCTGGAAGGTGCTGTGGGCCAAGGGTATCGACCGCGAATTGCTGATCTCCCGGGCCATGCTCTCGCCGGCCACCTGCTGCCTGGTCAACCCGGACAAGGAGCGCACCGTCGAGCGCGCATTTGCCGCCGTCAATCAAATGGCCGGGCGATTGCGGGAAGACTACCTATGACGAGCGACGCGCGAAATCGTTGAACGCGGTGTGTCACGGAGGCAGGTATATGTATATGGATGCAATCTACGAAATCTGATCACTGCCGACAGGGAGCGTTCTTTTCGGTTCTGATCAAGCGGCCCCTTATCCTGAGGGCCGCTTCGACAGGGAGACTATTCTGCCCCTTTTTTCCGATAGCCGGTCGGCCCATCCGGCCACCGGGACTTTTCGTACCATGCTTTGGGATAGCCGACCTCTTGGGCCATCTTCCCCGGGGCGTTGACGTAGCCGTCGTCGTAGCGGGCCACCAGGGTCCAGGCAAAATCCCACCAGTCCCGGACGACTCGTTCGGCCTGATTCCGGCAGTAGCGAGTGAGCAGCTGTTTTGCCTGTTTCGGGTCCTTTTTGTAGAGGGCATGGGCCTGCTCGTCCATCTGCCGGATCCCTTCGATCGCCGCCAGTTCGATCTCGCTTTGCTTCTTGCGGATGTCTTCGATGATGTAGCTGTATTTTACCGCCGCCCAGTTGGCCACGAAGTTAAAGGCCCACCAGGCGCTGTCGCGGCTGAAGGTCGTCGTATCGCAGGTGTAGTAGGGCGCCGCGATCTCCAAAACCCCGGCGTAAAACGGCACGTAGCAGGTGCTCATCGGCTCGTCCGGACCGAACCAGACGATGCCGCCGATTGCGTCCGGCAGCCAGTTCCGGGCTTGGCACACATAGCTGTACCCGCAGCGAAAGATGGAGATCGGCCGCTCCCAGGCCCCCTTGAGCCTGGCGTTCGGGTCGCCGGTGTCGCCGCTGGCGTCCATCGGACCGGGATACCGGTAGGGAAGGCCGAAGGGGCCTGCCGTAATTCCCTTGGAAAGGTCGAATTCGGTTCCCTGATAGTGGTCCCGGTAAAGGCTCATGACATCCCGGACGCCGAGCTTTCCGTCCGGCTTGATGGAGAAGGGAAACTTCCTAGTGTAGCCGTCTTCGACCCAGGGCGACAGGTTCATGGACGGGGCCATGCGCGACTGAAGCCGCCACACCCGGCGAAGGGAGTAATATGGATGGCTGTATTCGCCCTGGCTCACGGTCTTGAGCCAGTCGAGCTTTCCGTCTTCCGGCTTCCACCAGCCATGCTTTTCGGCGACGGCATGAAGGCCTTTGCAAAAGAGCGTGTCGGGATCGTCCGGGTCGATCTCGCGGACGCGAAGTTCGTTTGCGGCCACGAAGACTTCCCCGTCGGGCACCTTTTTGGCCACCCACAGACCGCCGGTTCCTTCGGGGCTGGGCGCCATCTCGATGACCCAGCCTTCGTTCGGATCGCCGATGGGCAGGGTCTCGCCGGTGCCGTAGTAGCCGTAGGTCTCGATCAGCCGGCCGATGAGATCGACGGCCTCCCGCGCCGTCTTGCACCGCTCGGCCGCAACCCGGCTGAGCTCCGCGCTGTAGAAGATCCGCTTTCCCGGTTCGGGTTCCAGCGGAACCTTCACCCCGTCGGTGCACTCGCCGAACATGAGCTGGTGCTCGTTCATGATGGCATAGGAGCCGTCGAAGTAGGCGTAGGTGTGGGCCACCTGGGGGATGTACCCCAGCGGAATGCTCTGGGGTCGGTCCGGATCGACGTAGGTCGGTCCCCTGTCCGTGCCGACATAGCGCCGGAGCTCGTAGCCGTGGTACTTGGGTCGGTCTCCCAGCGAAGAGGCGTCGTAGTATACGGGCCTGAGGGAGCCGAGCTCGTGGTCTGCCGCCGGCACGTAGACCAGGCGCTGGTCGAACAGTTCGCTGTCGTCCGAATGGGCGACCATGACAGAGCCGTCTTCGGAAGCCCCCTTGGTGACCAGCAGGGTGGTGCAGCACAGGCCGGTGGCGGCAGCGGCCAGGCTCAGGAAAAGAGCGATGGCGATCCATTTTTTCATGGTGCAGTCCTTTCGGTTACATTGCCGGCGAAAGCCTCCAACGATGCCGGAAGGCCCGGAGAGTGTCGCACGCTCCGGCGCGAACCGGGGGTAGACAGATCACCGGTACGCCAATCTTGCCGGATTGTCCAGTTTCCCGTTGATACTCATTTGATGCCTGCTGGTCCATTCGCCCGTTGGAGCATAGGAGTAGGAGATGTCGAACGCCGGATACAGGCGCCACTCTCCTTGCCGGTTATTGATGCCATCCTTTCTCCGCAGAAATCAACGGAATGATGATCGCATTGATGCGTCTGCTTGTGGGATCGAGGTTGTCCTTTTTCCGGAAATAAAAAAGGCCGGTTCGCCAGAACCGGCCTTTTTTATTTCTTGGTGGAGCTGAGGGGGATCGAACCCCTGACCTCATGACTGCCAGTCATGCGCTCTCCCAGCTGAGCTACAGCCCCCGAAGTGAGTCTTCCTCCTTAATAGACGGTTTCGGAAGTGTCAATACCAAATTTTGGACCGCCCGCTCGAGCCCCCGCCAAAAGAAACAGTCATGACAGGAGCCGAACAATTTCCAGCCATGGTCAAAAATTTGAAACGCGGGCAGCCTGCAATCCTTGACAAGTTTGGGAAGGACGAATAAAATTATAAATTTGCAAGAACATAGGCGCTTGATTTGATTTGAAAAGCGATGGAGATGCCCCGTTTTGAACAACGGTTTGGGAGGATGACATGAAATACAATCCTTATGCTCCTTACCCGGAAGGGAACCGGAACGACGAAGGCAGCGAAGCGATGTACAAGGAGTTCGATGCCACCGAGCTTTACTGCCCGAATTGCAAAAGCGCGGTTCCGGTGCGCAAGCGCCTGCTTTTGGTGCTTCCCGAAGGGGACAAATATGAATATCTTTGCGCTTATTGCACCGCGTCGCTGGGGAGCAAACTCGACAAAAACAGCAAGCCGACCTCCCTGTTGATCTGAAACAGCAAAAGGAAGCCGGCCGGGCGAACAGGCGTTTGCCTGCTGCGGTTTCCACTACATGCGCTACGAAGGGACTTTATTTCATGCTCAGGAAAATGAGGGATTACGCCGGCAGTTGGATGATCAAATTCATCCTCGGGGCGATCGTTCTGGTCTTTGTCTTCTGGGGGGTTGGAAGCTTTGACTCCGGAAACGCCGCCAAGGTGGCGGTCGTCAACAAACGCGTCATCACCGTTGAAGAATACCGAGAAGCATACAACAATCTCGTGGAGCAGATGCGCCGCAGTTTCGGCGGCAACCTCGATGATGACATGCTCAAGGCGCTGAACGTACGCCGGCAGGCCCTGGACAGGCTTATCGACGAAACGCTGCTCCTACAAGAAGCCGAGGACCTCGATTTCAGGGTCACCGACGAGGAGCTTGCCTCTGCGATTCGCAACATCGAGGCGTTCCAGCAGGCCGGCGTTTTCGACAGCCGACTGTACCAGAACATCCTCAGCCGCCTCAGGATGACTCCAGAACAGTTCGAGATCGCCCAGAAAAGGGCGATGCTTTCTGCCAAGGTCAGGGATTTCGTCACCCGGACCGTTCAGGTTTCCGACGCCGAGCTTTCTAGCTGGTACCGCTGGCAGAATGCCCAGGTCGATCTGGCGTTCGTTCGTTTTGCCCCGGCTGCTTACAGCTCGGTCACCGTTTCCGAAGAAGACGTCAAGCGCCGCTTCGGAGAAAATCCGGAGGCCTATAAGACGGAAAAGATGGTCAAAGTCCGCTACCTGAAAATCGCTCCTGAAGATTTTCTGTCTCAGGTGTCCGTGCTGTCCGAAGACCTGAAGAGGTACTATGAGGAAAACCCGGAAGAATTCCATCAGCCGAAAACCGTCGAGGCGCGGCATATTTTATTCAAGGTGGCCCAGGAGGCCGACGAACAAGCGGTTGAGGAAAAACGGAAAAAGGCGTTGGAAGTCTTGAAAAAGGCCCAGGCCGGAGAGGATTTTTCCGAACTTGCCGAACGCTACTCCGAGGGGCCGTCCAGGAACCAGGGGGGGTATTTGGGCACTTTCAGCCGCCAGGAAATGGTTGCCCCCTTTTCGGAAAAGGCGTTTTCCATGAGCGCCGGAGAGGTGGACGGCCCTGTGCGCACCCGGTTCGGGTGGCACCTGATCAAGGTGGAGAAGGTCAACGAGGCATCAAAGGAGACGTTTGAAGAGGCCAGAGAAAAGATCCGAAAAAAGCTTGCCCTTGCCGAGGCCAGCAATCTGGCCTATGACGCGGCCGGCGAGGTGTACGATGTCTCCTTCGAAGGCGACGATCTGCTTCAGGCCGCAGAAGAGCGCGGTCTTTCCTTGAAGACGACCGATTTTTTCACAAGGACCGGCCCGGATATCGACATTGAAAATCGGGTCGAATTTGCCCGCGCCTCCTTTGCGCTGGCGCCGATGATGATCAGCGAAATCAAGGAGTTTAAAGACGGCTACTACCTTTTGCAGTTGGTGGATAGCAAGCCGGCACAGGTCCCGGAATACGACGCAGTGGCGGCAGAGGTGCGGGCCGATCTGATCGCTGAAAAGCAAAAAGAGATGGCCAGGGCAGAAGCCGAAGCCTTTCTCCAGGCGTTGAAGAAAGACGGCGCGACTATGGCGGAAAAAAGTGCCGCCGAGGGGAAAACCCTGAAGACAACCGGGTTTTTCAAGCGAAACGAGCAGATTCCGCAAATCGGCTACGCCCCGGAAATTGCCCAAACCGTATTTCTGCTGACCGAGGACGCTCCGCTGGTGCCGGAAGTCCTCGAGGCAAACAACGTTCACTACGTGATTCGGCTTCAAGCCCGCAAGGAGCCGAGCCCCGAGGGATTTGATGCGCAAAAGGACGATATCGCCCAGCGGCTTCTGCAGCAGAAACGGCAGGAGGCCTTCCAGCAGTGGCTGGCGGATGTAAAGGCTCGAAGCAAGATCGAGATCGAAGATGGCTTTATCGAATAGAACCGATACGGAAAAGCCGCCGAATTCGATCTTCCCCCACCGATAAGCGAAAGGGACGGCCATGGGAAAGGTCAAGAAGGAAGCAGATACTTTCAGATTCAGCACAAAAAAATGTTATGAATGCTTTACCCACCTTCCGCTCCAAGCCACGGAATGTTATGCCTGCAAAAAAAAGGTCGGAAAGGTAGACAGAAACGGCATTGCAGAGAAACCGACCGATATTAAGTCATATGTCGTATTTGCGCTGGCGTTTGCCGCCCTGGTCGTTTTTTTATGGAAAGCTTTCCTAAAGTAGTTGCAGCATTGAAAAGGAGTGCGGCTTCGGAAAGGAACTGACACCATGCCCCGTTTGACCCGGGAGGATCGTCGATATCTATTGAGGCTTGCCCGATCGGCTATTGCCCGAGAACTGGGAGAAGACGATTTGCACGACCGGATCGGGCAGCTTTCTGACGAACTGAAAACCCCCCAGGGGTGTTTCGTCACGCTGGAAAAGGAAGGCGCCCTCCGGGGATGCATCGGGGCTCTGGAACCGGTCACCCCCTTGGCCGATGGGGTGGAAGAAAACGCCAAAAACGCCGCTTTTCACGACCCTCGGTTTTCTCCCCTGAAGAAGCAGGAGTTGGATCAGATCGAGATCGAAATCAGCCGCCTGACCGTTCCGGTCGACCTGCAATTCAGCACCCCGGAAGAACTTTTAGAGAAGCTGAAGCCCGGTGTCCACGGCGTGATTCTCAAGCGCGGATGGCACCGATCGACTTTTTTACCGCAGGTGTGGGATCAGCTTCCGGACAAGGTCCAGTTTCTGGAGCACCTGTGCCGAAAGGCCGGCCTGGGGGGGAACTGCTGGAAGGAAAAGGACCTTTCGATCAAGGTCTACGAGGTGGAGCACTTTTCGGAAAAAGAACTCGGCGCGTAGGCGCTCCGCGCCGCTGGAAAGCGGGGATGCCAGGATCCTTTTACGCCTTTAGCTACGCCGGACAGACCTTTTTTTTTCAAATAGGGATTGTCAAACAGCTGATCTATGACTTTGAGTTCGCGGGATGCCGGTTCATATCGAGCTCTCTCAAACGGAACGGAAATATGACAATCCCTATAAATTCTCATTTCTAAATTCTAAATGGGCGGCTGCTTTTTTTATGCCGCCCAGCTTCCCCGCCTCCAAGCCTCCTCGCCTTTTATCTTGCCACCATTGCCCGCATCATGTCTCCGGCGTTTTCAGCGTGGTCTGCGATGGCCCCGATGGTCTCGGCGAGCCGGACCATGTGAAACACGGTCACCGGGTCCTTGACTACGTGGAAGACTTTCCGTTTGAGGGCGGCTTCGAGCCTGTCGGTATCGTGCTCCATCGTTCTCAAGTTGCGGATGATGTCCTTGACCGTTACCCGCTGCTGCTCGGAAAACGACTCGAAATACTTGCGCGCTTCGGCCACCATCCGGCTCAACTCTTCAATTGGATCCAGCACCGTGTCGACGAGAATCAAAAAGTCCTTGACCAGTTCTTCGGGGATTCCCGGCTCGCTGCGAAAGGAAATCCAGTCAAGCGCGTCTTCCACGGTGTCCATCACCTGGTCCTGTTCGCGCAGGTACCTGAAGAGCTGAAACTTGTCTACCGCCAGCAGCGTCCCCTTGGGCAGATGACCGCGGATTCTTCGTTTGATGGCGTCAGCCACTCGCTCCATTTCGACGACTTCCTGCCGGAACTCCTCGAACCGCTTGCACCGGTCGGCGACATGGCATTCGATTGCCTGCTGGAAAATCCAGCCGCATTCTTTGACCTTGTCCGCATGCTCCTGGAGCCCGTCAAACGGGGACGTGATAAATATGGAAAAAAACGGCAGTCGCATCTGCGCCTCCCTTCGACCCGAGAGGGTCTCAATGGTCGAACTTCACACTTGTCATGGACACGGCACGGTTCAGGGCACGGCAGGACGGCTGCGCTTTCCGGCAGCACCCTGTCTCTTTGATGCCATCGCTGCTCAGAGCAGCCGGCTTAAAATCGCATACAGCACCATGCTGGTGCAGGCCGCCGCCGGCACCGTGAGAATCCAATATAAAACGATCCGCAGGATGATCCGGAAATTGACCGCCTCGATTCCCCGGGCGATTCCGACGCCCATGACGCCGCCAACGGCGGCATGGGTAGTCGACACCGGCAGGCCCAGCTTCGATGCCACCAGCACCGTGGTTGCGGCGGCAAAATCGACCGAAAAGCCGCGGGTATTGCTCAGGGTCGTGATCTTGTGGCCGAGGGTGTCCATGACCCGGTAGCCGGCCATGGAGATGCCGCAGGCGATGCCGACTCCGCCGAAAAGAAGAAGAAAAATGGGGACCGGCACGGTTGCTCCTACAGCCCCGGTTTTCACGATGAAATAGATGACCGCCAGCGGCCCGATGGCGTTGGCCACATCGTTGGCCCCCTGGGCAAGGGCCACGTAGCAGGACGTGCCGATCTGAATCCGCCGGAAGATCTCTTCGGCGCCTTTTGCGCCTTTTTCCCGGCCGACGACGGCGGCGACGATTTTTTTGGCTATCCAGCTGAAAACGATGGATAGCCCGAGAGCGAGCGCCACGGCCGCCGGCGCGCCCACGTCGAAAGATTTCCCAAGGGGTGTTTTAAACAAAAACGAAAGAAAAACGATGAAAATCGTCAGACCGATAAAACCGGGGGAGAATTTCATCGCGGACTCAAAAGGCGTCTCGCCGGACAAGATCAGCTTCACGATAATTTTAAAGAGGACAAAGGCGATGATCATCGAAAAAAGCGGAGAAATCACCCAGCTCAACACCACCGCCCCCAGCTTTCCCCATTGGATGACCGACCAGCCTCCGGCCATCACCCCGAAACCGATCATGGCGCCTACGATCGAGTGCGTCGTCGATACCGGAAGGGATTTCCACGTGGCGAACGACACCCATAAGGCTGCCGAAAGCAGCGCCGAAAGTGCTCCGATGAGCGCCAGCTCCGGATCGTTCAATACGCCCGTGGAGACGATTCCCTTGCGTATGGTGTCGGTGACGTGGGAACCGAGAAACACGGCCCCAACGACATTGAGAATGCCGGCGATGAACACGGCCTGCCGGACCGTGATCGCCTTTGCGCCGACGGCGGAGGCCATGGAGTTGGCCACATCGTTGGCGCCGATGTTCCAGGCCATATAAAAGCCGAAGATGTAGCCGACGATGAGGACGATGGATTCTGGTGACATTCAGGCCGTGGAAATCTTTTGGAATGTGGTCGCCGAGCAAAGAGGCGGCCCATGGATTTTTGTGTTGATCCGTTTCGTCTTTCGGCTGCATCCTGATGCTAAAAGCAGCCGGAAAGGACCAACGCCAAATATTTTTGCCGGCGACGCTAACACAATCCAAACATTTTGCCAATGGTCCTAATAGAGGTCCGCCTGCCAGCGGGCCAGGAGGGATTCAGGAATTTCATCGATAAACCGGGAAGGGCGGGTCAGCAGCATCCCGCTGCCGCGATCGTAGCTTTGCATGGGGCAGGTGAAATAGAGGTGTTTTTTTGCCCGGGTGGCGGCGACGTACATGAGCCTGAGTTCTTCTTCGAGCTGATCCTCGTCCTGCATGGAATGGACGGACGGAAACCGGCCGTCCAGGGCCCAGATGACAAAGACGGTGTCCCATTCCAGCCCCTTGGCCGAATGAACCGTGGAAAGCACCAGGCGGTCCTCTACGTCGGCGGAGGTGGACAGGGTGTCATCGGCGCTGGTGTTGGGAGGCTCCAGCGCCATGTCGGAAAGAAAGCTCTCCAGGTCTGTGTAGCGTTCCATGATCGACAGAAGCTGCTGAAGGTCCCGCAGCCGCCGGGGATGGTCGTCGTAGGCGCGCTGGAGAATCGGTGCATAGTAATTCAGTACGGCTTCTCCGATCTGGGCTACGCCCATCGGTGTTGCATCCAGAACGGAGAACAGGTTCTTGAGCCTTTCGATTCCGCTGTTGACGGGCCCTTTCAACGCTGCGGTGAGAAGCCCGGTATAGCCTGCGTTTTCTGCGTAAACCGCTGAATAGACGGCCTGGGCGGTCTTTGGCCCCACCTTGTCCACCAGCAGCAGGAGCCGATACCAGCTGATCCGGTCCAGCGGATTGACGATGACGCGCATGTGGGCGAGCAGATCCTTGATGTGGGCCGATTCCATGAATTTAAATCCGCCGACCTTGACAAAGGGGATCGACTCCCGGCTCAACTCGATTTCAAGATCGAAGGAGTGAAACCCGGCGCGAAAAAGGACGGCCATGTCCCGCAGACAAACTCCCTGGCGCTGTCGTTCGAGCAAGGTCTCCACCACGAAGCGGGATTGGGCGTTTTCGCCGGCGGTGGTGACCAGAACCGGCAGGCGGTTTCCGGGGTTCCGGGTAAACAAGGTCTTGGTGAACTTCCGGTCGGCTTCGTCCAGAATCCGATTGGTCAGGTCCAGGATCGGTTGAATACTGCGGTAGTTTTCTTCCAACCGCACGATTTTCGTCTCCGGAAAGGATTCTGCGAAATCGAAGATGTTCTGGAAGTTGGCTCCACGGAAGGAGTAAATGCTCTGTGAATCGTCGCCCACCACGGTGACGTTTCGATGGCCTGATCCCAGCAGGTAAACGATTTCCGCTTGGATCCGATTGGTGTCCTGGTATTCGTCGACAAGGATAATCCGATACGCCGCGGCAAGACGCTCACGGATATCGGGATGCTCCTTGAGCAGACGCTTCAGATAGACGAGCAGATCGTCATAGTCCAACAGTCCGTCGTCTGTCTTGCGGCGGCGGTATTCCTCGTAGACGGCGAGAATATCTTCCAGCACGGGCAGCAAGTGGGGATGATCGTCGTAAATGACGTCTTCAACGCTGCGCTCCTTGTTGACGGAGCGGCTGAAGATTCCCATCAGTGTCTGCTTTCGTGGAAACGATCCGCTTTTCGGCGAAGGGCCGATTTCCTTTCGAATCATGGCCAGGAGATTTTCCGAATCGGGGCGGTCGAGGATCGAAAAGTTGGTTTCGAATCCGAATCGCGGGGCATGACGGCGCAGTACGCGATGAGCGAAGGAATGGAAGGTGCCCCCGGCGACTTGCCGGCACCGTCCGTCCAACAGTTCCGCCGCCCTGCGAAGCATTTCTTGGGCCGCCTTTCGAGTAAACGTCAGCAAAAGTAAGGCCTTGGGCGGCACGCCTCTTTCCACCTGCCGGGCGACGCGATAGGTGAGGGTTCGGGTCTTGCCGCTTCCGGCGCCGGCGATGATCAGCAAGGGACCTTCGCCGTATTCGACGGCCTCTAGCTGGGCTTCGTTCAGATCTCCAGTGTAGTCGATTCTGTCAGGCCGAATGGTTTCTTCCTTGGAAAGGGCCATGGCGGTAACGGTTTCCTCTTGTCTCGATTGTCCTAAAATTTTTCTGCAGGAGCCCATCTCTTTCACAGCCGGTATCGCTTGTCAACATCTGCCGTTTTCTCTTCACTGCGTCATAAATGGTTGACATTTCAGGAACAGCATATTATGTGCAACTTAAAATCGCAGTATATCCGTTTTATAAAAAGGAGGTAGACAATGGTGAAGAGATTGCAGAATCAACTCAAAACGATCACCAAAAGTCTCGTCGATCTTTCCAAGAAAGTAGAGAAGCTGTCGGGCGATCTGGCAAAGCTGGAAGCCAAGAAAACCGCTCCTGCAAAAAAGACCCCAGCCAAAAAGAAAACCGCTTCTGCAAAAAAGACCCCAGCGAAAAAGAAAACCGCTCCGAAGAAAAAAGCCGCCGCGGAAAAGGCTCCGGCCAGGAAAACGACCAAAAAGGCTGCTAAGAAAGGCGCGGCAAAAAAACCGGCCAAAAAAGCGTCCCCATCTGGAAAGTCTACGGTTCTCGATTCGGTGCTGGACGTGGTCAAAAGAAGCCGAAAGGGGGTAGATATCGCCACCCTGAAGAAAAAGACCGGGCTTGAATCCCGGCAGCTCAGCAACGCCTTATACAAACTGAGCAAGCGCGGCATGATCGAGGCCCAATCCAGGGGCACCTATGTGAAAAAATAAGGATTCCCGGAGGTCTTTGCCTCCGGCGTTTTCTTTCAGCGCCGATGCCTCTTTAAAAGAGTCTTTCGCGCCGATTCTCTGCGGCCGAAAGACTCTTTGCTTTCCGGGGGGCTGCTGCATCGAACCTGGGGGCAGACGCTTCGGCGCTGCCGATTTTTCATTGTCATCTTTTCTCCCTGTCTTATATTTCCAGAAAATCTGCCTGATGTCATCCATCATCGAAGGATATAGCGGCATCTCACGTTACCTTGAGACCGGATGGTACCGGCCGCCGTATCGTTGAGAATCGATCCGCAAGGAGGGTCTTCAATGGTTCACGATGGGTTTGTGCGAAAAACCGCCGCCCGGCTCCTGCTGCTTCTGGCCCTTTTTTTGAGCGGGTGCGCCGGAGCTGCAGTCTCTCCTGGCCGTGCGCCGGAGGCCGGTGGGCCGCTCTGGCCCCATGAAAAAAGCGATCTTTCTCCCGATCCGGCGCTGGTGTTCGGGCGCCTCGACAGCGGTTTTCGATACGTTCTGATGGAAAACCGGGAGCCCAAAGACCGGGTCAGCATACAGCTCGACATTCAGGCGGGCTCCCTGAACGAAACCGAAGAACAGCAGGGGCTGGCGCATTTTTTGGAGCACATGCTGTTCAATGGAACGGACCACTTTCCGAGCGGAGAACTGGTGAAGTATTTTCAGCGGATCGGAATGCGGTTCGGCCCGGATGTCAACGCCCACACGGGCTTTGACGAAACGGTGTACCATGTGCTCCTTCCAAACGGGAAAACGGAAAGCATTGCCGAGGGCCTTTTGGTCATGCGGGACTATGCGGACGGAGCCTTGCTGTATGAAAAGGAAATCGAGCGGGAGCGGGGGGTGATCCTGGCGGAAAAGCAGGCTCGGGACTCGGCATCCTATCGGACGTTTGAGTCGACGTTTCGCTTCGAAATGGAGGGGACGCTGGCCGCGCGGCGGCTTCCCATCGGTACGGAAAAAACGATTCGAAGCGCCGATCGATCCCGGCTAAAGGCATTCTACGACACCTGGTATCGACCCGAAAAGATGGTGCTGGTCATGGGGGGAGATTTCGATGCAAAGACTGCCGAGGCGCTCATCCGGGACCGGTTTTCCAATTTTACGGCTCGTGCCCCGGCAACGCCGGAGCCGGATATAGGGACTTTGGACCACCATGGGGTAAAATCGTTTTACCATTATGAACCAGAAGCGGGCGACGCCACCGTCAGCATCGAGGTGCTCTCTTCGGTTCCGTCCGAAAACGACTCCCGGTCGTTACAACAAAGAAAACAGGTTCAAGATGTCGCCCACCGGATCGTGCAAAACCGGCTGGATCGAATGCTGAGAGATCCCGATGCGCCGTTTACCTCTGCCTATGTGAGCGCCGGACGCTTTCTGAAGAAGATCGACTACGGAGAGATCAGTGCGCAAGGGCCTCCTGAAACCTGGCAGAGACGACTTGCTGCGCTTGAACAGACCCTGCGGCGGGCGCTGATTCACGGATTCACCCCGTCCGAACTGGATCGGGTTCGAAAGGAGATGCTTGCAGAGCTGGAAGACGACGCTCGCAAAGCCCCGACACGAAACAGCCAGGACCTTTCCCGGCAGATTGTACGGCATCTCAACCGAAACCGGGTGTTTCAATCCCCGCTGCAGAAAAAAAAGATCCTGGCGCCGTTTCTTGCCGAGCTGACCGTCGAAGAGGTGAATCAGGCCTTTCAAGATACTTGGAAAACCTCCCATCGCCTCGTACTGGTGACTGGAAACGCCCAAGTCAAAAGCGCACTGGCCGGCCCCGAAGAGACGATTCTGGCCGCTTTTTTTGCCAGCCGACGCCGGGCCGTCGCTCCGCCGGAAGATGCCCATGCTGCGGCGTTTCCCTTTTTCGCCCCGCCGGCGGCCGGGGCCGAAACGCCGCAGATCACCTGGATCGATGACCTGGGCATACAGCAGGTCGATTTTGGCAACGGCGTCCGGCTCAACGTCAAGCAGACCGATTTTAAGGCCGGCGAGGTCAAAATCCATGCGGCCTTCGGATACGGAGACGCCGGGGAACCTGAGGCGCTTCCGGCCTTGGCCGAGGTCGCCCAGGGCGTCGTCACCGAAAGCGGTATGGGCCCCCTGACCCGTGATGCACTGAACCGGGCGCTGGCCGGAAAGAACACTTCTTTTGACTTCAAGGTCAAAGAGGATCTTTTCCTGTTTCAAGGGGATTCGGTGCCCGAAGAGCTGGAACTGGCCTTTCAGCTGCTTTACGGGTATATGACCGCGCCGGCCTACCGGCCGGAAGCATTGGCATTGAGCGGACAGCGGTTGAAGCAGCGGTACGAAAAACTGTCTCGGTCCATTGACGGGCGGCTTCAAATCGAAGGAAAGCGATTCTTCGCCGGCGGAGATTCCCGGTTCGGTCTGCCGGACCCACAGGCCGTCGACCGGGTCACTCTCGAAGATATCCGCGGCTGGGTCGGCAGCGCGATCGACAACGCCGCCTTGGAGGTTTCGGTGGTGGGAGATATCGATCCCGAAGCGGTCGTGGCCCTCGCCGGCCGGTACCTGGGCGCGCTCGATCCTCGAGAAAAGCCGGACCGGCCGCTCACAGAAGGGGTGCGGTTTCCTGCCGGAGAATCCCAAACCGTTTCCGTGGACACCGGGATCGTAAAAAGCCTGGTCGTGGTCGCCTGGCCTACGGATGATTTCTGGGATATCCATCGAACGCGCAGGCTGTCGGTCCTGGGAAGCGTGTTTTCTGAAAAGCTTCGGGAAAGGATTCGGGAAAAGCTGGGAGTAGCGTACTCTCCCCATGCCTACAACGATCCGAGCCGCGCTTTTGAAGGCTACGGACTGCTGCAGGCGGTGGTCTCCACCGACCCGGAGGCAGTCAAGGCGGTGGTATCCGAGGTCCACAAGATCGCAGAAGACCTGGCCTCCGAACCGCTGCCCGAAGACGAGGTTAAGCGAGTCATGGAGCCGATCCTGACCAGCCTCAAAGACCTGAGGCGCACCAACGGCTATTGGATGGACAGCGTCCTTGTCGGGTCGCTGCGTCATCCCCGTCAGCTCGATTGGGCCCGAAGCATCGAAGAAGACTACCGCAGCATCGGTGCGGCCGATATTCAAAACATGGCTCGGACCTACCTGGACAGCGGAAAAGCGGCAAAGCTGGTCATCGTCCCAGCTGATTGAATCGCCGGGGCGATTTACTGAGGAGTAACTTACACCCCCGACACGATCTGGCCTCCCCCTCTCCGGTGCTGATGCCTGCTGCGTAACGCACCCTACCGAATCATGATTCGGAGGCCAAGTCGCCGTCTGGCGCCTTGACGAGCTGCTTGGGGTCGCGGATGAAATCCTCGTTTTTCCAGTTGGAAATGACATAGATCCACCCGCCCAATTCATTGTCCGCGGACTTGATCGCGCCTGTTTCTTCGGCCGTCTCCGGCGGCGCTGCCTTCGGGTCTCCGTTTTTGGCGGCCGATTTTTCCACCCGGGCGTACGTGTAGGTTTCATCCTGCCGGGAAAAGGCGGGGCCTAATTTGATTGCGTAGCGCCAGCCGTCTTCGGTGCGAAATTCGAACCGGTCGGCGTTTTCAAAGGAGATATCCAGCCCCGGATTCTCCGCCGGCAGAACATCTTCGGTGCGAAGCGGCGAAAGGGCCTCCACCACCCGGTCGACTTTGCCCGTTTCCAGGGGGCCCCTTGGCTCGCCGGCGTTCAGGGTGAAGCCGGCATCTCCTTTCTGCCGTTCAAGCCGGTATACCGGGTCTGCCGTATTGCCGCGGTAAAGCGCCACGGAGCGAATCGTGCCGACATCCAAGTCGACCACCTTGCGGTGAATCCATTCGGCCGGTTCCGTTTCCAGGAATTTAAGGCTCTGGTCCGCGAGAAACACCGTCTCCCGGCCGAAGTGCATCAGATACTGCCCGCCGTATCCAGTCTCGCTGCTCCGGGCGTTTCCGATGAGCAGGTCGGCCAGCGTCCGGTTTTCTCCGTCGAGGAGAGTCAAGCGGACCGCCACCGATTCCTCAGGAGCCGAGGCGTCGCCCGGCGGATGCAGCGCCAGTCGGCTGCGGATCTCGGGAGTTACAGAAAAACGCTTCCCGATTTTCATTTTCCGCAGCTTTTCCACCAGATCGGAGATCTTGGCAAAATCGGCCGGATATCCATTTTTCTGCGCGACGCCCCAGCCCCGCGGAGTTTTGCCCATCTCTACCGTCTCCCGACCGGAGGCGATTCGAATCCTATCGATCCGGTCGAAGGGCAGATCTGCCAGAACCGGCTGCCCCAAGGTGAGATCAAGGGTGTCTCTCTCTTCGGATCGGAGCGTAAAGAATGCCACGGCGCCGAGCAGCGCCACGCAAACAAGAAGAATCAGAAATGTTTTAGGCTTCATATCGATCGGTCTCCCGGCATTATGGTGCACGTGCAGACGTAATTATGCCATCGGTCACTTACCACCTTTAGGGCTCCCGACTCCGGTTGCGGCGGTACAGGGCGTAAAGGCCGCCGGCGATGCACACCAACAGCGGAACCAGAAAGATGTTGATGAATTTGACCCGACTGCCCAACGCCTCGATGTCGGCGCGGAGATTGCGCCGCACCTCTTTGAGTTCTTCGGAGATCCGGCGCCGCTCCTCCTGGAACCGTTCGACCTCGGCCTGCTGCTCCGGGCTGAGAATCAGCTTCTGGGCGGCGTCTTTCTGCTTTTCCAGGGCGCTGAGCTTTGCGTTGAGCTCTTCGACCTTGCGCTCCAACTCCTGCTCCCGGTCCAGCCACTTTTCCTGGGCCTGGGCTTCCAGGGCGGCAACCCGGTCAAACGGCCTCTCATAGGTGCCCCGACTGCGAACCCGGATCAGGGCGTCGACGCCGGTGAGCAGTTCTCCGGAGTTAAGCAGAAAGTTGAGGTTGTCGTTGAAGATGCTGGCCATTTCGAAACCAAGAAAGTTCTGACGGCTCACGTAGTACCCGTCGTAGAGAAAATCGGCGTCGGCCAAAACGATCACCGTGGAGGCCTCTTGGGTCTCGGTGCGGTGCACCGCTGCGGCGGCTTGCGGCTCATCGGATTTCTCCCCTTGGCCGGCGCCTTCGGTCTCAGGCGGCCCTTCGGCGAAGGCCGACGGGAAACGCCCATGCAGCTGGACTGCCATATCATAGCGTTTGTCTGCGGCGGAAAACTCCTTGCGGATGTCGGCCACCGAAAACTGCGCCTTGAAGCTGTCGATCAACCCGGATTGGGGGCTTGAGCGAAGCAGTGTCTGGTAAGAAAGATCCAGGTCCCTTTCTTCGACGCGCTCGATGGCCCCGGCCACCGGCAGCAGCATGCTCTCCAGGCCGGCGGTGATCAGTGTTTCCTTGTCGAACGCTTCGGCCCGAAGGGAGAGCCAGAGCGGATTGTTTTCGATCCGGTTGTCCTGCGCCCGAAGTCGGGTGGCATATGCCAGGTCGACGAGGGCTTTTGTCTTGTCCATGCGGATCCCCCAGGCGGAAAAGAGCTTGTCCAGGCTCGACCCCTTGCTGATCCCCTGGCTCATGTCCATTACCGCGTAAGGATCCACGAGGATCAGCAGGCTTCCGCCGCCGACCAGATACTGGTCCACTTCGTACAGGAGTCCGTCGCTGAATCCGCGGGGATGGATGATCATGACCAGGTCCGCGTCGTCGGGAATCTCGGCGCCGGGCGCAGATGGGCTGACTTCTTCGACCTCGTAGGTCTTTTTAAGCTCCTGGATAAAGAGCCAGGGCTCCGAACCGCCGGTGGGGTTGAAGCTCGTCCTGGCGCCGCCGAAAACCGGCAGACCGCTGACCACTGCAATTTTCTGCTTTTTGGCTGACTGCACCATGGAGATGATGCGGGTCACGTCGTATTCGAGCTGCTTTTCCGCCGAAGGATCCAGCATCGGAATGGCCCGCTCCTGGTCGGCCGATTCGGCGACCAGGCCCAGGTAGATGCGCTCACCGGAAGGCAGGTCGACGCCTTCCAGCCCGTATCTTCGGGCCCAGTCTTCTTCTTCGCTGTCGATGCGGGTGTCGATCACCTCCAGCTGCACCTTGCCGTCGCTGGCGTATTCATATTCGGACAGAAAGTCGACGAGCCGGTCGGTGTAGCTACGAATCGTGATGGGCACATTGACGTTGTCCCGGGTGACGAAGAGCCGAAGCGTCACGTCGTTTTCGATGTTCGACAGGATCTGCTCGGTTCCTTCGGAAAGCGAGTACAGCTTGTCTTCGGTCAGATCCCAGCGCAGATTGACCCGGGAAAAAATCAGATTGACCAGCACCAATACGGCCAGGATCAGAACCAATCCGCTTGCCGAGAAGAGCGACTTGCCGATGCTGCTTTTGCCTGCTGCCATAAAATTCCCCTCAGAAGAGATCCAGCGCGTTTGAACCCGTTGCGTCAGGCGGTGCGGCGATTTTCAAGGATCACGCCGTTTGCCGACAGCATGAAAATCATAACGGACAGAAAATAGACGATATCCCGCAGGTCCAGCACCCCGCGCTTGATGGAGGCAAAGTGGGAAAGAAACCCGAGCCGGGATATGAACCCCACCAGCCAGGAAGGCGCCCAGCCGGAAACCGCTTCGGTGACCGGCGGATACCCGGCCAGGATGAAAAACAGGCAGATGACCACCGATAAAATGAAGCTGATGACCTGGCTGCGGGTCATCGACGAGGTCATGGACCCGATGCTCAGAAAGGCCCCGGCCATCAGAAAGCTTCCCACGTAGCCGCAAACCACCGCGCCCATGTCCGGATCGCCCAGATAGGAGACCGTGGCCACCGTCGGGAAGGTAAGCGCCAGGCAGATGCCCAGAAATATCCAGGCGGCGAAAAACTTGGCCAGGATGGCCTCGGCTGTGGTGACCGGAAGCGTCAAGACCAGTTCCATCGTGCCGAGCCGGCGTTCGTCCGCCCACAGGCGCATGGCCGCGGCTGGAATCAAAAAGAGAAAGACCCAGGGATGCCATTCGAAAAATCCCCGGAGGTCTGCCTGGCCGGCTTCGAACAGGCGGCTGATATAGAAGGTGAAAAACCCGATCAGCATCAGGAAGATCACGATAAAGACATAGGCCACCGGCGAGGTAAAATAGCCGGCCAGTTCTCTTTTGAGCAGGGCCCTTACGGTGTTGGATGATTCCTGAATTCTCATGATTCCTCTGTGATATGGGTTATACCGAACGGGTTGACGAATCACCGGCATCGCTGGTGGTAATGGCCCGGAAGACTTCGTCGAGGCGGCCCTGCTCCACGAAAACCGATTGGATCCGGGCGCCCCTGTTCGATGCCAGAGAAAGTATCTGCGGGGCGATCGGCAGCCCGGGCTGCCGGGGAAATGCCCGGAGCCGGAAACCGGCGGGATCGTCGCTCACCTGGTATTCGCTTACGTCGGCAAGACGGCCGATCTCTTCGGCCAGGCCTTCGGGCAGCGCCTCTGAAACCAGCATTGACACCGCGCCGTGGGTTTTGGACCGTTTTCTGAGCCCATCGGGGGTGTCGTCGGCCACCAGCTTTCCGTCGTCGATGATGATCACCCGGGTACAGACGGCATCCACCTCGTCGAGGATATGGGTCGATAGGATGACCGCCTTTTCGGCGCTCATGTTCCGGATCATTTGCCGGACTTCGTGTTTCTGGTTCGGATCGAGCCCGTCGGTGGGCTCGTCCAGGATCAGGTACGGGGGGTCGTGTAAAATGCACTGGGCAAAACAGACCCGCTGCTTGAATCCCTTGGACAGGGTGCCGATGGACTGGTTTCCCACCTCGGTAAGGAAGCATTTTTCAATGGCGTCGGAAACGGCCTTGCGCCGCCTGCTTCCGGCAAACCCCCTCACCTCTGCGATGAAACCCAGAAACCCCTGGACGGTCATCTCCCGGTATACCGGCGCGTTTTCAGGCAGATATCCGATCATCTTCCGAGCGCTCAAGCCGTCTTGCGCGATGTCCCGGCCGCCGATGACAGCCGTTCCGGACGACGGCGGCAGGTACCCGGTGATCATTCTCATCGTGGTCGACTTGCCCGCCCCATTGGGCCCCATAAAGCCGAGGATTTCTCCTTTTTCAACGGCAAAGGAGACATTGTCCACCGCCGTGCGGATGTCGAAACGCTTTGTCAGCTGACTGACTTGGATCATACTTCCCCCGATCGGTCTGAAGGCGTGCAACCGCGCCGCCCGGACTTTTCGCCGGAACCGAAGGGCCGGGCGATGAAAATGAATGTTCCGCTTCGCTGCGCCCCGGCGCGTCCTTTGTCGAATCAATTTTGTGCGATAGGAATTGTCATATCGTGCCCTGGATTGTCAACCCGCATTCCAAGACTTATGATAGGCAGCTTTCGCACTAAAATAGCGCAGGGCTGCTGCCTGTCAACTTGGATGCAGCCGTTACGGTTCCGGCAACGGGAGAACGCCCGGCCCGGGGACCAGCAAACCGCACGACACCGGTTATAGGTTCCCGGTTGCCTTGACCGGTATGGGTCTGGTATGTAGCGGCTCCGGAACAATGCGCGCTGCCCCTATATGAGGTTTTACCGTCCCATGAATCAAAAAGAAGACGTATCAGCCGATTTGGCCCAGAGCATCTGGCAGTTTTTCGCCTCTCTGCGGCTGACCCTGATCGTGCTGCTTTCGTTGGCCGTAACATCGGTGATCGGTACCCTGATCCCCCAGAACGAAAGCCCGGCCGCCTATTTTCGGACCTACGGCGAGTTTCTCTACCGGCTCTTCGATGTTCTGGACCTGTTTGACATGTACCATTCCTGGTGGTTCCAGGTGCTTCTGCTCCTGCTGACCGTGAACGTGCTGGTCTGCTCGGTGGATCGGCTGTCGGTCATCTGGAGGGTCATCTTCGTCAAACAGCCGAATTTTTCGGTGGACCGCTTCCGGCAGCGAAAGAACCGTCGGGAGATGTTCGTCGAAAAAGCGCCGGAGCGTATCCGCAAAAGCATCGTCCGGGCTGCCGGCAGCGGATTTGCGCGCACGAAGGTAGAGGAAAACGACCAGGGATTCGTGATGTTTGCCGAGCGCTGGCGGTGGAGCCGGCTGGGGGTCTACATCGTTCATCTGAGCGTGATTCTTCTGCTGGTGGGCGGCCTGATCGGCTCCATTTTCGGTTTCGAGGGATATGTCAACATCCCTGAAGGAGAAACCGTCGATGAGATCCGGCTGCGCAACAGCGCAGGCACCGTCGCCCTGCCGTTTTCCATCCGCTGCGATGATTTTTCCATTTCATTCTATGCGTCGGGGCAGCCCAAAGAGTACCGGAGCCGGCTTACGCTGCTGCAGGATGGAAAAGAGGTGCTCGAGCAGGACATCCTCGTCAACCACCCGCTGAGGTACGGGGGCATCAATATTTTCCAGTCCAGCTACGGAGAGATGGGCCGCCCCGCCCCTCAGATCCGCAAAGAGCCGATCCGCACAGCGGTGCTCACCTTTACCAGCCGGCAAAGCGGAATGGTCTACGAACAGCGCCTCGACGTGGGCGAGGGGGTCGACATTCCCGAAGGCGGGGGCACATTTTTGCTGGAAGCTTACGAGCCCTCGGCCGTTTTCAGGGGCCAGCCCATCGGCGAGGCCCTCAAGGGGCGGCTGACGCCCCCCGACGGCGAGCCGGCAGAGGTGCTGCTGCCGCTTCGGTTTGCCAACTTCGACAAGATGCGCAAGGGAAGCTTCATTATCGCCGTGGCCGACGTCGAACCGAAAGCCGAGGCGGCGGCTCCCCCGGAGAAGCGGTTTTACACGGGGCTCCAGATCACCAATGATCCGGGGGTATGGGTGGTCTATACCGGGTTTGTCCTCATTATTCTCGGATGTTTCGTGACGTTTTTCATGGCCCACCAGCAGGTCTGCGTCGAGGTAACGGCGGTCGAAGGCGGCAGCCAGGTGGCGGTGGCCGGGACAGCCAACCGCAACCGGCTTTCCATGGACACAAGGATCGAAAGGCTCGCCGAGCATCTTGAAAAATCCCTCGGAGGGGACAAGCCATGACCCTGTGGAGGCACCGCAACCGCAGGACTTCGATGATGATCACGTCTTTGTCAGCAGGGCGGGCTTTTGCCGGCCGTGCGATGTTCACCCTATCATAAATCTGCGCAGCAGATTTATTGCGGAGCAAATCGATCATGACAAGCTCAGCGCTGCTTTCGGTGGTCACCTTTGTCTATGGCCTGGCGGCCTTCCTCTATTTGACATCCTGGATCTTTCAAAAAGAAACGCCCGGCAGCCTGGCCACCTGGGTCGCTGCGACGGCGATGGCCGGAAACGGCGCCGGAATTTTGCTGCGATGGGTCGAATCCTACCGCCAGGGCATCGGTCACGCGCCCTTGGCCAATCTCTACGAGTCTTTGACATTCTTTGCCTTCATGATCAGCGCCATCTACCTGGTCATCGAGCGACGCTACCGGAGCCGGGTGATCGGAGCATTCGTCCTTCCCCTGGCTTTTCTGGCCATGGCCTATGCTTCGCTTTCCCCCAACATCAGCGATCGGATCCAGCCGCTCATTCCGGCCTTGAAAAGCAACTGGCTGATCGCCCACGTGCTGACATGCTTCGTCGGCTACGGCGCATTTGCGGTCGCCTTCGGGGTGAGCCTGATGTACCTGCTGCGCAAGGGGCGGGCCGTCGGGAGCCTGACGGCTTGGGACTTCGTCAAACCGGTGGCGGTCTTTGCTTCGGTGACGCTGCTCGGCCGGATTCTCCAGCTGCACAGCTGGGGCGGGGCGGCCCTGATCGGCCTCGGCGTCTGTTTCGTCGGCTATGCATCGGCCTACCTGTACAGGCGGCTCGACCCGGCATTGAAACAGCGGCTCCTGGACCGGCTTCCCGACGCGAAAATGCTGGATCAACTCAGCTACCAGCTGATCATGTTCGGCTTTTTGTTTCTTTCGGCGGGCATCATCACCGGCGCGGTATGGGCCAATTCTGCCTGGGGCCGCTACTGGGGCTGGGATCCGAAGGAAACATGGTCCCTGATCACCTGGTTCGTCTATGCCGCGTTGCTCCATGCCCGGATGATGCGCGGATGGCACGGGCGCAGAATTGCCTATCTTTCCATCATCGGGTTCATGGCTGTTTTGTTCACCTATTTCGGGGTGAACCTGCTTCCCGGCCTGCACAGTTACGGCGCCATGGGACAGTAATGCTTGGAAGGGTTTTCTTCCAGGCGCCTTGAAAACAGTGTCGTCGCTATCTGGTTGGGGGGTGTTTTACAACCATCGAAACTGCCGCGATATCTTCATATAACTACCCGAGAACATAATCAATATTCCCTCCTTTGGATCCAAACGCCGTCGACAGACGGCGTTTGGATTCCTCTTGACAAACCGCCTGTCTCCGGATACAGAATCGCATGAATTTTTTGGCCTTTCCGCCTGGATTTTTGTCGATTCAGGGGGTCTTTGCGCGGATGGTGCACCTGCCTGTATTGATATGGGGTTTCCAAAACATCAGTCGTCGGAAGTCAGGAGTTTTCCGCTGTTCATGAATGTGCGGCTGCTGCCGATGGATGCAGCCGCCCAGCCCAACCCAACGGAGTTTCCATGAGCACTGTAGACGAGCACGAAAAGGACATGCCCTCAGAGGATTCCGGTGGAAAAGGCCCACCGCCTCCGGATCCGGAGCAGAAAAACAAGGCCACGGCCTACGTGATCTTCTTTTTCTTCGTGGGACTCATCGCAAGCCTCATCGTGGGATGGATCATCTTCCCGCAACTGCTCTACTCCCAGAAAGAACAACCCATCGATTTCAACCATGCCCTGCACAACGAACTGGTCGGAGACTGCGCAAGCTGCCATTATTTCAGGGAAGACGGCACTTTTTCCGGCGTACCCGACCTCTGGTCCTGCATCGACTGCCATATGGATGTGCAGGGCGAGGACCCGGAGGAGGAAAAGTTCGTTACCGAGTACGTCTGGGAGGATCGAGAGGTCCCCTGGCTGATCTATTCCAAGCAGCCTGACTGCGTCTTTTTCTCCCACGCCGCCCATGTCCTCTCCGGCGGCATGGACTGCGTGACCTGCCACGGCCATATCGGCGAAAGCGAACACAGCAAGGTGTACCAGGAAAACCGGATCACCGGCTACAGCCGGGACATCTGGGGGCGGAACATTTCCGGCTTCAAGCGCAACTCCTGGGACCGGATGAAGATGGACGACTGCGCGGACTGCCATGAAGAGGCCCGCGACAGCGCCACGAAAGACGAGCCCCGCGCCCCCGTGGGCCGCGTCATCGACAACATCATCCGGGTCGCCTTCCCAGGGACCTACGCGGACAACAGGGGGGGCAGCGTGCAGACCCAGCGCGGCGCCTGTTTCAAATGCCATAAATAGCGGTGCTGCCGGCTCGAAAGAAACCGAATCTGCTTGCTGAACAACCAAGGGGAAAATTCTATGAAAGTTGGCAGAAGAAGCTTCCTATCTTTCATCATCGGCGGTGCCGCCGGTACGGCGCTTTCGCCGCTACCATGGAAACTGACGGACGACCTGTCGATCTGGACCCAGATGTGGCCGTGGACGCCGGTGCCCAAAGACGGTGCGGTGAGCTACGCCGGCTCGACCTGCACGCTTTGCCCCGCCGGCTGCGGCATCAACGTCCGCATGGTCGACCGCAGGGCCGTCAAGATCGAGGGCATGGAGGGTCATCCGATCAACGACGGCGGAATCTGCATCCTCGGGCTTTCCGGCCTGCAGCTTCTTTATGGACCCACAAGGGTCAAGAGCCCCATGAAACGGGCCGGCAACAGGGGCAGCGGTCGGTGGGTTTCGATCTCCTGGGAAGAGGCGCTCGAGGAGGTCGCCGGCAAGCTGACCGAAATCAGGGCACAAGGCCGGCCCGAGGCGCTGGCGGTTTTTTCCGGCAAGCGCCGGGGGACGGTTCCGGCGCTGTTGAGCCGGTTCATGACTGCCTTCGGATCGCCCAATTTTGTCACCGCCGCTTCCACCCAGGATTCATACGAACTGGCCCTGCACCGGATGCAGGGGGTGCAGGCCGCCGCCGGCCTCGACCTGGCAAACACCGATTTTCTGCTGAGCTTCGGCAGCGGCATCCTTGACGGCTGGGGGTCGCCGGTTCGGATGTTCAAGGCCCATAGCGCCTTAAAAGACGGAGGCGGAAAATTAGTGCAGATCGAGCCGAGGCTGTCCAACACGGCGGCCAAGGCCGACCAGTGGATTTCCATCCAGCCCGGCACGGAGGCGGCCCTGGCCTTTGGCCTCGCCCATGTCATCATCCTGGAAAAACGCTACCGGACGCAGTTTGTCAGCGAATACGGCGGCGAATTCGAGGAGTTCCGCCAGATGGTCATGGCCGATTACACTCCGGACAAGGTCGCAAAGATCACCGGCATCGACCCGAAGACCATCGTTACCCTCGCCCGTGAATTTTCACGGTCGTCCGCGCCGCTGGCCGTGTGCGGAAAAGGAGGGGGGGACACTCCCGGAAGCATGAACGAATTTTTCGCCGTTCACGCCCTCAATGCCCTCGTCGGCGGCATCAACCGGCCGGGCGGAATCTGGGCGGTGCCGGAGCCGGGAGACTTCGGTTGGCCAGACCCGGAAATGGACGAGACCGCCGCCAGGGGCATGCAGCAGGATCGGCTCGACGGCGCCGGCGCCCCGCCCTACGTCGCCACGGCTGCGCTTCCCAACCGGTTCTTCGAGGCGGTCGCCGGAGGCAAGGGGTATCCGCTCGATGCCTTGTTCGTTGTCGAGTCCAACCCCTGCTTTACCGAGCCCGATCCGGAGACGGTCAAGGCCGCTTTTTCCAAGATTCCCTTTGTGGTCAGCTTCTCGTCTTTCATGGATGAAACGGCACAGAACGCGGACCTGATTTTGCCGAACCATGTTTACCTGGAGCGATACGAGGACGTACCGAACCCGGCCGGCTTCAACCGGCCTTTCGTCGGGCTGGTGCAGCCGGTGGTCGACCCCCAGTTCAATACCCGAAACGTGGGCGACGCCGTCATCGCATTGGCGCAGGGTGTCGGAGACCCGGTCGCATCAGCCTTTGGCTGGGACGGGTACGAGGCCTGTCTGGAGGAGGCCTACCCGGACCAATGGGATTCGCTTACCTCCGAGGGGTACTGGATGGCGGAGGACTTCGATCCCGCCCCCTGGCCGGAGGCGTTCGAAACGGCTTCTGGAAAGTTCGAATTCGTCCCGGAGGGCCTCCAACGCGGCTACGTGCCGGCGGAAATCGCCGGGGAAAAAGGCGGGTTTCCCCTTGTCCTGACGCCTTACGATACCATGCGAATTTCCAGCGGATATGTCGGGAATCCGCCGTTCATGACCAAGACCGTTCCGGCTGAGGTTCTCAAAGGAAAAGAGCTGTTGGTAGAACTCAATCCGCAAACGGCCGACCAACTCGGATTTTCCGAGGGAGGCCGGGCCGTTCTGACCACCCCCACCGGAGCCGCCAATGTCCGGGTGCATCTCTACGACGGGATCATGCCCGGTTTGGTGGCCATGGCCAGGGGCCTTGGGCATACGGCCTATGATAAGTACCTGGCCGACAAGGGGACCAACGTGAACCGGCTGATCGGACCTACGGCAGACCCGGTTTCGGGGCTCAACGCGGCCTGGGGGATTCGGGCAAAACTCACCCGGGCATGAGTTTCGGGCGAAATCGAGTCGGAAAGCTGATCGCTTACATCACAGCACGAGGTTCTGATGAAACAGGAAAGACCCAAAAAGTTCGGAATGGTGATCGACCTGGACAAGTGCACCGGGTGCGGCGCCTGCCTGGTCGCCTGCATGTCGGAAAACAACGTCCCGTTCAAGCCGGATGAATCGGACAAGCTCACCAGCATTACCTGGATGCGGGTCTACCAGCTAAACAACGGCAAACCGTATCCGGAAACCGATATCTGCTACCTGCCGCGTCCCTGCCAGCACTGCGAAGGGGATCACGGTCACTCGCCGTGCGTATCGGTGTGTCCGGCCACCGCCACCGACTACGGGATGGAGACCGGAATCGTCAGCCAGATCTACACCCGGTGTTTCGGATGCCGTTACTGCATGGCCGCCTGCCCTTACCACGCGCGGTATTTCAACTGGTGGGATCCGGTCTGGCCCGACGGAATGGAGAAGTACCTCAATCCGAGCGTTTCGGTCCGGATGCGCGGTGTGGTTGAAAAGTGCAGTTTCTGCTACCATCGGTATCAGACGGCCAAAGACAAGGCGATCTATCAGTTTGCCGAAGGAGAGCGGGACAGCACGGATCTCGAAGAAGACGAATATCAGACCGCCTGCACCCAGGCCTGTCCGGCCGGGGCGATCATTTTCGGCGATCTGAACAACCCCTCCCATCGCGTCCACCAGATCGCCCAGCCGGACGAAAAGCACGCCGGGCGGCCCAAAAACCCCAAGGCGTTTCGGCTTCTGGAGCGGCTCGGCACCAACCCGAAGGTCTATTACCTGTCGAGCCGCGATTGGGTCCGGCGCGCCGGGGACAACTACCTGGAGGGGGAAGGAAAGCTCAAAAGGCATTAATCGCGGTCGTCGAACAACGGTAACCGCAGACGGTAAGGAGCACCGAACCTATGGATACTGCACTGATACCCGAGGGCGTGAAACGGGATCCTTTGTGGAAATTCGTTCTGAAGCTCGGTCCGGTCGTCGCCGTGCTGATCTGGGGCGTCGTCGCCATGTTGCTGTGTTGGATCAAGGGACTGAACCAGACCAACATGAACGACTATTACGGGTTTGCGCTCTGGATCTGGGCCGACCTGGCGGTCATCGCCCTCGGCGGCGGCGCGTTTTTCACCGGGTTGCTCAAGTACATCATCGGCAAGGAAGAGCTGAAGAATATCATCAACTTCGCGGTGCTGGTGGGGTTTATCTGTTACAGCAGCGCCCTGTTGATACTCGCCATCGACATCGGCCAGCCCCTGCGGGGGTGGTTCATCTTCTGGCATGCCAATGTCCACTCGATGCTCACGGAGGTGGCCTTCTGCCTTTCCTGCTATTTCGGCGTTTTGACCATCGAATATCTTCCGCTGATCCTGGAAAACCGACAACTCGACCGGGTTCCCTTCATTCACAACCTGAGCCACAATATGCATGAGATCATGGCCGTGTTCGCCGCCACCGGCGCCTTTCTGTCCTTTTTTCACCAGGGTTCCCTGGGCGGCGTGGCCGGTGTGCTGTTCGGCCGGCCGTTCGCCTTTCGCGAAGGGCTCTTCATCTGGCCGTGGACATTTTTCCTGTTTACCTGGTCGGCGGCGGCATGCGGGCCCTGTTTTACGATCATGCTGCTCAAGATCACCGAAAAAATCACCGGAAAGAAGCTCGTCAAGGACGATGTGGTCAGGCTTTTGGCCAAAATCGCCGGCTGGATGCTCTTTACCTATATCATCGCCAAGATCATCGACACTTGGTACTGGGCGGCCGTGACCGCTCCCTCCAAGGGCTTCGGCCTCATGGAGTTTTACTCCAACAACGGGTTTTACGGAATCTGGATCTTGATCCTGGAGGTCGTCGTCGGCGGGGTGATTCCGGCGCTGATTTTGATTACGGCCAAGGGTCGCAGCAATCCCAAAACCCTTACCCTTGCGGTGGTGCTGGCCGTGATCGGCGTTTCGGTCAACCGCTGGGCGATGGTGCTCCAGGTCATGGCGGTGCCGGTCATGTCTTTTGACCAGTGGGCGCTGTACTACCCGAGCTGGCAGGAAGTGGCCACCACCTTGCTGCCGGTGGCCTATGGCATCATTCTGATCGCCCTGTCCCACCGGTACCTGCCGGTATGGCCCCAGGAAAGGGAGCTCAATCCCGTCGAGGCGACTGCCGGTCCTGTGTCTGCGGAGGCGGCGCCGGGAGCAGAATCAGAAGAAGAGACTTCGGCGGAACCGGAGCCGGCCCCGGCGCAGGCCTAGCCCGAGCAAAGGAGGATAGCGATGTTTCCGTTCAATTTCGAGTGGATCTGGGACATGTCCCACGTGGTGTTCATGGGCGGGCTCTGGTTTGCGTTGACCATTCTCGGACTGGGAATGACTTACTGCGTCATCAAGGCGGTCATCGATACAGCCAAGGGCAAGGGCGCCCACCACGAAGAACACTGATTGCCTCATAGCGAAAAAAGGCGCGCGCCCTTCCATCGGAAGGCCGCGCGCCTTTTTTGTTGATTGAGGAATTGGTTGATTGGTCGATTGGCTGGTGACGGGCAAATACGCAGCAAAGCGCCGGTGGCCGTTTTTCCCACTCGACCATTCAACGATTCGACCAATTGACCTTTTTGCGGAGCAAACACCATGGACCAAATCATCGTCGAGGGCGGCAAACGGCTCGCCGGGGAGGTGGTGATCAGCGGGGCGAAAAACGCCGCCCTTCCGATACTGGCATCCTCGCTGCTCACAGACGGACAGAACACTTACAGCAACGTGCCGGCGCTGAAGGACATCGAAAGCATTTTGGTGCTGCTGTCTCACCTGGGGTCCCGGATCGAATCCAACTATCCGTTCATCCGCATCGACGCGGCAGGGCTCAACAATTACGATGCGCCATACGACCTTGTCCGGAAAATGCGTGCGTCCATTCTGGTTTTAGGACCCCTGCTTGCCCGGATGAAAAGAGCCAAGGTGTCTCTTCCCGGAGGATGCGCCATCGGCGCCCGGCCGATCAACCTCCATCTCAAGGGGCTGTCGCTGTTGGGCGCAGAAATCGAACTGCAGCACGGATATGTGGAGGCCAGGGCAGATCGGCTGCGTGGAAACGAGATTTTCTTCGACGTTTCCACCGTGACCGGAACCGAAAACCTGATGATGGCCGCCGTACTGGCCGAAGGGACGACGGTGCTCAGAAACGCGGCCCGGGAGCCGGAAGTGGTGGCCCTGGCCGAGGTGCTGAAGAAAATGGGGGCAAAGATCAGCGGCGACGGCACTTCGGTGGTGACCATCGAAGGGGTGCCCTCTCTTTCACCGGTTTCGGTGTCGATCCTGCCGGACCGGATCGAAGCGGGCACCTTCATGATCGCGTCGGCCCTGACCGGCGGCAATGTCGTCGTGAAACACTGCGAACCGGAGCATCTGGGCGCGCTCATCCACAAACTGCGGCAGACCGGCGCCGAAATCGAGATCGGCCGGGACCGGCTGACGGTATGCGGCGCAGACGAGATTATCAGCGTCGATGTCAAAACCCTTCCGTATCCGGGATTTGCCACCGATATGCAGGCACAGTTCATGGTGTTGATGTGCGTCGCCAACGGGCAGAGCGTCATTTCGGAAACCATTTTCGAGAATCGATTCATCCATGTCAGCGAACTGCGCCGCATGGGCGCCGATATTACGGTATCCGGCAATACGGCCATGGTCCGCGGCGTGCCGCATATGTCCGGCGCTCCGGTGATGGCCACCGATCTTCGCGCCAGCGCATCGCTGATTCTGGCAGGACTGGTGGCCCATGGCCAAACCGAGATCAGCAGGGTGTATCATCTGGACAGGGGCTACGAATCGATCGAAAGAAAGTTTGCCGGGCTCGGAGCGGCGATCCGCCGGGTCCGGGGCTAAAAAAATCGACAGCTCGGACACACGTTTTTAGCGGTTCAATCGCCATGGCTCCGGTGCCGCCGGAGGTCGTGAGGTTTCCTTCCCCGTTACCCGGTGGTCTGCACCGCCGAATCAGATCGTCCCGGGTTTGCCATGATTTCAACTGCTTTTTCTGCAGGGACCCGGTTGCCGGAAACAGAAGCCGGCAGCACGGACAAAGGGCCGCCTCGCTCATTGCCTCGATGCTGGTCCAGGCCGATTCCGCCCCTAACGATTGCCTACATGATCGGCATCGCCGCCGGTGCCATGTTCCCCGACGCCCGGCTCTTTTTTCTGGCGCCGTGCACTCTGGCCGCCGCGGTGCTGGTCTATCGCCTGTTTTGTCAGCGCCCGGCCCGGCTGACGCCCCTCGTTTTTATGATCGGCATCGGCGCCCTTTGCATTCAGCCTCTCCTGACGGATCATCTACCCGAAGGCCATATTGTTCATCGGATCGACGACACGATCCATACGCTGACCGGGACAATCGTCTCCGAACCGATTTTCGGTCCCGGCCGCCAGCGGTTCGTGGTCGATGTCCCCCGGCAAGAATCCTCGGCCGGCCGGCCCATCGGTCCTTTCGGCAGAGTCCGGGTCACGGTGATCGGAGCAGGAGCGGCGCTGGCCCGGGGAGATCGGATCCAGTTCGATGCCAAGCTGAGGCCGTTTCGGAATTTCGAAAATCCCGGCCGCTTCGACTATCGCCGGTACATGGCCTTGCAAGGCGTTCGGGCTTCGGCCTATGTCAAACCGGCAGATGTAAAGCTGCTTGCCGAGGCCGCTCCGGGCCCCATGGCCACGGCGCGCCGGGTGCTTTCATCGTTCATCTCCGCGCGGGTCGACGCGCCGGCAAGCGGCATTCTCCGCGCCCTGTTGATCGGGGACCGCGACGGGATCTCCCGGCCGGTCCGGGAGATGTTCAACAGGGCCGGCGTCGGCCATATCCTGGCGATCTCCGGGCTCCATGTGGGCATCGTGGCCGCGGCGGCCTTTTTTGCGTTTCGACATTGCCTTGTCTTTTTCCCTTTTTTTCTGAAAAGGGGGTGGACTCGGAAAGCGGGTGCGCTTCTGGCCATGGGCGCGGTGATCGGCTACGGCCTGCTGGCCGGCATGAGCCCGTCCACCCAGCGTGCCGTGATCATGGTGTCGACCTTCATGCTGGCCATGGTCTTTGGACGATCCTCTGACCCGCTCAACACCCTGGCATTGGCAGCTGTGGCAATCCTTGCCATCGATCCGGCAGCCCTGTTTTCCATCTCCTTTCAGCTTTCTTTCGCGGCGGTCGCGGCGATTCTCTATGGCATGGAAAGCGCAGATCACTGGGCATTTATCCAGAAGGTCCACCCCCGGGCGCTTCGCCGGATGCTGCTGTTTGTCTTCGTATCGGTGCTGGCCATTGCCGGGACGCTGCCCTTGACGGCATACTATTTCAACCGGATTTCCCTGGTGGGCCTTGCCGCCAACTTCCTGGTCATCCCCCTGATCGGCTTTGCAGTGGTTCCCCTGGCCCTGGGATCCGCCGTTTTCCTTGTTCTGGCAGAGGCTCCGGCCGCCGCAGGATTCGCAGCGGCGGCGGCCCTTTTGAACCTGGCGATGGAAGGAATTTCGCTGTTTGCGAAGATTCCCCACGCCGCCGTGCGGGTCGTGACGCCGAGCCTGCTTGAAATCGCCGTGTATTATGTTCTGCTCGGGGCGGCCCTGAAGCTTCATACCGGACGAAAAGCCCGACTGGCGATCGCCGCTGCTCTGCTGATCGGCGGCGGCGATGCCTGCCACTGGATTCAGCACCGGCTGTGGCACCCGGAAATGCGGGTCACCGGCATCGACGTGGGCCAGGGAAGCGCGTCATTGCTGGAGCTGCCCCGGGGAAAAACCATGCTCATCGACGGCGGCGGATTTTCCGACAATCGACTCTTCGATGTCGGCGCCCAGGTGGTGGCCCCCCTCTTGTGGCGGAAAAAGATCGCCACGGTCGACACCGTGGTTCTTTCGCATCCCAACAGCGATCATCTCAACGGGTTGATCTTCATCGTAGACAATTTCAAGGTCAAAGAGGTCTGGACCAACGGGCTGGCTGCCGATACCGAAGGGTACCGGCAGTTCATGGCAGCGCTGGAAGCCGGAGGGGTTCGTCGCCCGCCGTTTGAAGGGCTCGAAAGAAGACGGATCCTCAACGGGGCAAGGATCGAAATTCTTCACCCGCAGAAAGATTTCATGGCGCGTGCGTCCGGAAAAGACCGTCTTCCCGACGCCAACGACAGCTCCATCGTGGTCAGGGCAGGCCTTGGGGAGGTGAATTTCCTGTTTCCGGGCGACGCCATGGCGTCAGCAGAAAGCGAGATGGTATCAATCGGTTGTGGTCGATTGGCGGCAACGGTCCTGGCAGCACCCCACCACGGAAGCCGGACATCGAGCACCACCGGCTTTCTGGATTGTGTCAAACCGGAGGTGGTGATCGTCTCGTCGGGATGGAGCCGGCGGCGGTATTTTCCCCATCCCACGGTGCAGAAACGATATTGCGAGCGGAATCTGACGGTTCTATGCACCCATCGATGCGGGGCCGTGACCGTGGTTACCGATGGGAAAGAGTACCGGGTGCAGACCGTTGTGGCGCCGGAGGAGAAGAGGGAATAGAATGCCTAAAATGTCTAAAATGATCTAAAATGCCTAAAATGAGTGAAAGGCCTAAAACCTTTAAGTTGCCAGACATCAACCGATGGAGCGAAGCGACACCACCATTTTAGGCATTTTAGGCATTTGAAATTTTAGGCATTTTCTATCCTTTTTTTCCTGGTTTGACCTTCGGCGCCGGATATGAAACACGAAACAGATGGCAAATGCCCCGACCAAAACCGCCCTGGAGCGGCTGTATCGAAAATACAACCGCAGGGCCCTGGTACACCCGGATCCGCTTGAGTTTTTGTACGGGTTTGAAGATCTCAGGGACAGGGAAGTTGCGGCCATGATCGCCGCCAGCCTGGCCTACGGGCGGGTGGCCCAGATCATCAAAAGTGTGGGCGCGGTGCTGGAGGTGCTGGGACCGAACCCTGCCCAGGCGCTGCTGTCGGCAGAGCCGCGGGCGCTTTCCGACAGCCTTTGCGGATTTGTTCACCGCTTTGCCACCGGAGAAAAACTTTGCTCCTTTCTTTCCGGAATCCGCCGGGTGCTGGAGCGCTTTGATTCTTTGCAGGCATGCTTCTTGATGCACTGCCGTCCGGAAAAAAACAGCGTGGTCACTGCCCTCGGAGGGCTAGCCGGAGAAATCATGGCCGGGGCCGAGAAAGATCCCGGCCACCTGATGCCGCTGCCGGCACGGGGCAGCGCCTGCAAGCGGCTGCACCTGTTTCTTCGCTGGATGGTCCGGAAAGATGCGGTAGACCCCGGGGGCTGGGACCAGGTGTCTCCTTCTGAGCTGATCGTCCCTCTGGATACTCACATGCACCGGGTGGGGCGGCTTTGCGGATTTACCCGGCGCAATACCGGAGACCTCCGAACGGCGCTGGAGATCACCGATGGGTTCCGCTGGTTCTGTCCAGAGGACCCGGTCCGGTATGATTTTGCGCTCACACGGGTGGGGATGGGCGGTGATGCCGAGTTTCGCGAGCTATTTCATGGGAGCAGAACCGATCATGGCGTGACGGGGAAAGGTTGATTGGTCAAATGGTCGAGTGGTCAAGTAGGGAAAAAAGATGGGACTACGATTCGGGTCGTGGAACGAGGGGCTTGTTCCATCGGGATGCGGTGATTTCATCGGCTTTTTTCAGGTGGCCTTCTCAATAGACAAATCAAAAATTACTTCATTACCTCGCCTCTCCCAATTGACGAATCAACCAATCAACCAATTAATCTATTTCAAAAGGCAATACAGATTCTCATCAGAGTCGTGAAAGCGAAACGATGCGATTTCTCTTCCTTGAACCCTTCTACGGAGGCTCCCACAAGGAGTTTGCCGACGGGCTCGTCGCCGCCTCTCGCCACCGGATCGACCTGGCCACCTTGCCGGCGCGATTCTGGAAATGGCGGATGCGGGGAGCCGCCCTTCATTTTGCCGAAGCCATCGCCGATTTCAGCGCTTACGACGGCCTGATCGCAAGCGGACTGATGAGCCTGTCGGATTTGAAGGCCCTGGTCGGCCCGTCGCTGCCGCCGTCGCTGGTCTATTTCCACGAAAACCAGCTCACCTATCCCCTGGCGCCCGGCGAAGACATGGACATCCAGTACGGATTTACCGACGTCACCACCGCACTGGCCGCCGACCGGCTCCTGTTCAATTCCCGATTTCATTTTGATGCCTTCTTCGGTGAGATGCCCGCTTTTTTGAAGAGGATGCCCGAGTACCGGCCCTTGTGGGTGATCGATGAAATTCGGAAAAAGGCCGCTGTCCAGTATCCGGGACTCTGCTTTCCGGCAGGACAAGCGGGTAGGGGACGCCGGGAAACGCCTTCAGGTCCACCGTTGATCGTGTGGAACCACCGCTGGGAATTTGACAAAAACCCGGATGAATTTTTCACGGCCCTGGCGGCGGTGGCCGACAGGGGGATCGATTTCCGCCTGGCGCTGCTGGGAGAAAACTTCCAAGCGGTGCCCAAGGCGTTCCTTGCCGCCCGCGAGCGGTTCAAGGATCGTCTCGTCTGCTATGGATATGAGCCGGAACGCGCCCGCTACGTCGCATGGCTGAAGCAGGGGGACGTGGTGGTCAGCACTGCGATTCAGGAAAACTTCGGCATTTCCATCATCGAAGCGGTTCGCTGCGGCTGTCTGCCCCTGGTGCCGAACCGCCTGGCCTATCCGGAGATTTTGCCCGAAGCGGCCCACGCGGACTGTCTCTACGAAGGACAAGCCGATCTGGAAGTAAAGCTGGCGCGAATGCTGACCGGTTTTGCCGGCCGGGAGGCCCTGAGAGGTTCTCTTTCTGAGGCCATGGCCCGGTTTTCCTGGGACAATGTTGTCGAAGACTACGATGCGGAACTGGCACAGCTGGCTGCAAAGCACGAAATCCGAAGATCGAAATCCGAAACAAATTCGAAATTCGAATGACCCAATTATAAAAACAAAACAAGCTCTTCATTCCAGTTTCAAATTACTTCTATGGAAACTTTGCATGGGCATGGTTTTGAATTTTGGTCATTCGCGCTTGTTTCGTGCTTCGTGCTTCGAATTTCGAATTTATCTCCTCCCATGACGTCCTTATCATCAACCGCAGGAGTTCAACCGGCACCGGGAAAACCGGCCATCTCGCCTAAACCAGCCCCTGGTCGAGCATCGCCTCGACCACCTTGACAAAGCCGGAAATGTTGGCGCCGGCCACGTAATTGCCGGAGAGGCCGTACTGGTCGGCTGATGCCACGCAGGCCTCATGGATCCGGCGCATGATGATCTGCAGCCGTTCGTCGACCTCCTTGCGGGTCCAGGAAAGGCGCATGCTGTTCTGGGTCATCTCCAGCCCGGAGACCGAAACCCCGCCGGCGTTGGCGGCCTTGCCCGGCCCGTAGAGCAGCCCCTTGTCCAGGAAAAGATCCACACCCTCGGGGGTGGTGGGCATGTTGGCGCCTTCGCTGACCAGAAATACGCCGTTGTCGATCAGGTGCTGCGCGTCGGTGCCGTTGATTTCGTTTTGGGTGGCGCTGGGAAAGGCGCAGTCCGCCGGGTGATTCCACAGGGGGTTGTGGCCCAGGGCGGGGTCCGACGCCGTGTAGACGGCCTGCGGGTATTTTTCGGCATACTCGGCGATCCGCCCCCGCTTGATATTTTTCAAGCGCTTGGCGTATTCGAGCTTTTCTGCGTCGATCCCTGCCTCATCGTAGACATAGCCGGAAGAATCGGAAAGAGTGACCGGCGTTGCGCCCATGTCGAGGAGTTTTTCCACCGTATACTGGGCCACGTTTCCCGAGCCGGAAACCAGGCAGGTGAGCCCTTCGAGGGTTTTGCCCCGGGTCTTGAGCATATTGGCGGCAAAGTAGACCGATCCGTAGCCGGTGGCCTCGGGTCGGATCAGGCTGCCTCCCCAGTTGAGGCTCTTGCCGGTGAGCACGCCGGTAAACTCGTTTTTCAACCGTTTGTACATGCCGAAGAGAAATCCGATCTCCCGGGCGCCGACGCCGATATCGCCGGCCGGAACGTCCGTGTTCGGCCCGATGTGCCGGTAGAGCTCGCACATGAAGCTCTGGCAGAAGCGCATCACTTCGTTGTCCGACTTGCCCTTGGGATCGAAATCCGAGCCGCCCTTTCCGCCGCCCATGGGCAGGGTGGTCAGGGCGTTTTTAAAGACCTGCTCGAAGGCAAGAAACTTGAGGATGCTCATATTGACGGACGGATGGAAGCGCAGGCCGCCCTTGTACGGCCCGATGGCGCTGTTCATCTCGATGCGAAACCCCCGATTGACCTGGGGATTGCCCTCGTCGTCCAGCCAGGGCACCCGAAACACGATGACCCGCTCGGGCTCGGCCAGCCTTTCTAGAATCTTCGCCTTTCGATACTCCGGGTTGGCCTCCACCACCGGTCGCACCGACTCGAAGACCTCCTTGACTGCCTGGTGAAATTCCTTCTGTTCCGGATCCCTTCCGATGATCTGCTCAACGATGTCTTCCATTTTTTTGCCCTTTCCTTGGTTTTTCTCCGGCGGCGAAGCCGCCGCTGATAAAAGCGCGAAGCGATTTTATTGCGAAGCGATTTTATCGCGGAGCGATTTTATCATAGCAGCGTATAGCCCGGTCCTTCTCCGCCTTCCGGGCAGGTCCAGGTGATGTTGTCGAACGGATCTTTTACGTCGCAGGTCTTGCAGTGAAGACAATTGGACGGATTCAGCTTGAGCCGCCGGCGGCCGGAGACGTCATCTGTTTCCATCTCGTAGACTTTTCCCGGGCAAAAGCGGGTGCAGGGGCTTTGGTACTCGGGCCAGCAGCGATTCACGCAAAGCTCCCGGTCATGAACGATCAGGTGCGACGGCTGATCCTCCCGATGGATGGTTCTGGACAGATAGACGCCGGTGAGCTTGTCCACAACCAGGGTCCCGTCGTAGACGGACGGGTCCACCGGCTCGACCGTCTTGCCGGAGGCTTTTGCAACCGGCACGAGGGTTCGGGCGTCTTCTTTCGTCGCCATCGGATCGACCACACCCCTTCCGGCGGTGACGTACTGGGCCCCGAGGTGGATGAACTTGACCGGGGCCTTTTTCGCCAGGGCCTGGGCGAAGTTTCTCCCTTCGTAGAGCTCGGCCTTGAGCCAGCTTGCTTCGAATCGATCGGCGTAGGCGGAAAGTGTCTTTGCCGTGGCGTCTTCTTTTTCCAGCGCCTCGAAGGCGGTTTCCGCCGCCAGCATGCCGGATTTGACGGCCGCATGAACGCCTTTCAGGGCCGGCGAGTTGTGAAATCCCGCCGCGGCCCCGGCAAACAGCGCCCCGTCGGCATACAGCCGGGGAATCGTGTAGTAGCCGCCGGTGGACACGGTTCGAGCGCCCTGTTCGAGCACCTTCCCCCCCCGGATCAGGTCCGAGACGAAGGGATGACGCTTGAAGCGGATAAACACATCGTAGGGATCCAGCAGCGGATTCTCGTAGCAGAGCCCGACCAGAAAACCGACCGCCACCCGGTTTTTGCCCATCTCGTAGATAAAGCCGCCTCCGGGGGTGTGCAGATCCAGGGGATAGCCGAGGGTGTGGATGTCGTTTGCCGCGCTGCGGGTAAAGAAGTGACCCTCGGGCAGCTGGATGACCTCCTTTATTCCGGTTTCATAGACCTGGGGCATCCGATCCGCCGAAAGATTCAGCCGCCGGTCGATTTCCTTTGCGAGGCTGCCCCGGGCCCCTTCGGCGAAGATCACCACCTTTGCCATCAGGTCGATGCCCGGTTCGAAGTTGGGCTTCGGTTTTCCTTCTGGGTCGATCCCCTTGTCTCCGGTTCTGACGCCGACGATGCGGTTTCCGTCTTCGGCATACAGCACCTCTTTTCCGGTAAAGCCCGGAAACACGTTGACCTCCATCTCTTCGGCAAGGCCGGCCATCCATCGGGTCACCTTCGAGAGGCTGACAATCGGAAACCCCTTGTTGTGCATGTGGCGGGGAACCATGGGAACGCGGTAAAACCGGGTTTTTGTCATGAAACCGAACAGATCTCCCCGGACGGTGGCCTCGATCGGAAATCCGCGCTCCCGGTAATCGGGGAGAAGCTCTTCAAAGGCCCTGGGAGCAACCACCGCCCCGCTCAGGGCGTGGGCGCCGACTTCTCCGCCCTTGTCGATGAGGGCGACTTCGATGGTCCGCCCCTTTTCGCGGGCGATCTGCATCGAACGAACCGCGGCGGCCAGGCCGGCCGGTCCGCCGCCTACGATCAATACGTCAAACTCGATCTGCTCTCTTTCCATCTCCATATGCAGGCTCTCCTGAAAAACTTGGAAAAATGAATTCGTTGAAATTTTTACCATGCGCCCCGGCTTTTGTAAACGGCCGGAAGGCAGCCGGCGTCATGTTTCAGGCTCCCCAAACCGGGCTGAAAATTGAAACTCGGTGGTTTGCATGCAGAAGACATATGGCCTTGACAAGAAATTTGGCGCCATATAGATAGCCGATCTAATATTTAAGCAGCCTAAAGATTTTTCTGACCGGAAGCATCTCAAAAAGCCCCCTGACCTCCTCGTTCGGGGGAGCAACACATTTTTGAAATCGGTTGCAGTCTTTCCATGGATAAAACCAAGTGAACGAACAGGAAAAAATCGAACGGGCCCGGTACATCGCCGCCACTGGAAAAGTGATCTGGGAGCGGATCATCCGGATCCAGACGGATTGTCTGTCGCAGTCTATCGGCGCCAAGGCGTTTCAGGATCTGTCCCTGCAGCAGTTCAACACCATCTTGACGGTTCGGCGCCACGAGCCGGTTTCCATGACCGAGCTTGCCCAACTGCTGGGGGTGTCGTCTCCGTCGGCATCGAATATGGTCGACCGGCTGGTGGAAAAGGGGGTCCTGGAGCGGGAGTCGAGCCCGGAAGACCGTCGTAAAGTGGTGATTTCGGTGTCTCCTTCGGTGGTGGAGGAGATTCAGCAGGTGGAATCCTCGGTGCTGGGCCTCTTTATCGGCCTGGTGGAGCGGGTGGGGCCCCAGACGGCCAAAAACTGGTGCGAGGTGCTGTCGGCGGTCAAAACCGCCGTGGAGGCGGAAACCCGGACCGCGGACCGCTGATGGAGGCCGGCCCTGCGGTGAAACAGCGCATAAAGCGATGCACGCAAAAAAGGAATTGATCATGAGCGCTGATAACAACGATAAAATCGTGAAGACGGATCCGAAGGTGGCCCGGCGCATCGTGATTTGCCTGATGACCCTGCTGGCCGGATTGGCGGGGATGGCTGCCCTGGCAAGCCTGAAAAAGCCGCCGGCAGAGATCGAGGTCGGAGAACGGCCGGTCAAAGTCGAGGTGGTCGAGGCGCGGCGCATCGACCATCCGGTCTCGATCACCGGCTACGGGGAAGCTCGCGCCATCCGGGATGTGGTGATCTCCCCGGAGGTTTCCGGAAAGGTGACCCAGGTCCATCCCCGGCTCGACGTGGGGGAGATCATCGAATCGGGTTCTCTTTTGTTCGCTGTCGACGACCGCAACTACCGGGCGGCGTCGAGCGAGGCGGAGGCCGTGGTGGGGCAGTTGACCCTTGTGGTGCAGCGCCTGGAACAGCAGCAGAAGATCGACGAAGACCGTCTCAAAAACCTGGAGCGGAGCCGGGAACTGGCCCGTGCCGAGTTTGAACGAATCCAACTTCTTTTCGAGCAGGACAGCGTCGGCACCCGCTCCGGGGTGGAGCAGGCCGAACGGGCCTTCAATGCCGCAGACGACCAGGCCGCCCAGATGGCCCAGGCCGTTACCCTCTATCCGATCCGGCTCGAAGAAGCCAAAAGCCAGCTTGCCTCGGCCCAGGCGCGGCTTTCCCTGGCCCGGGCCAACCTGGCCCGCTGTCGGGTCAAGGCGCCGTTTGCCGGTCGGGTCAAGGCGGCAACCCTGGAAGCGGGGCAGTTTGCCGTCGCCGGTCAGCCGGCCCTGACCCTGGCCGACGATTCGACCCTGGAGATCGAAGTCCCCCTCGACAGCCAGGACGCCCGGCGCTGGCTCCGATTCGAGGAGGGGGCCGAAACGGAGGGCAGCGCATGGTTTTCACGGCTCGTGCCGGTTTCCTGCCGAATCTTCTGGACCGAAGACAAGCAGGGCCACTTCTGGGAGGGAACACTTCACCGGGTGGTCAAGTTCGATCAGAAGACACGCACCCTGACCGTGGCCGTGCGGATCGATGCCGAGTCCGCCGGCAAAAGCCGGCCGGAAGGACTCCCCCTGGTGGAGGGGATGTTCTGTGCGGTGAAAATTCCGGGCAGGGTGCTGACCGGTGTATTCCGGCTCCCGCGGCAGGCCGTCAGCTTTGAAAACACGGTATATGTGGCCAGAGAAGACCGCCTGCATACGGTGGACGTGGAGGTGGCAAGACTCGAGGGCAATTTTGCCTTTGTAGACCGAGGGCTTCAAGACGGGGCGCTGGTGGTGACCACCCGGCTGGTCGATCCGCTGGAAAACACCCTCCTTGAGATCACCCGCCGGCAGAACGAAAGGCCGCCGTCATGAAACAGGTGCTGACGTCGTTTGCCAAGAACACGGTGTTTGCCAACATCGTTCTGCTGCTGATCTTCGTGGCCGGCTACATTGCCACGGTTTCCATGATCCGGGAGAACTTCCCCGAGTTTTCCCTGGATATGATCATTATCTCCGTTCTCTACCCGGGGGCGGATCCCGAAGAGGTGGAAGAAGGCATCAGCCAGAAGATCGAAGAGGCCCTCGAAGGGGTCGAAGGGATCAAGCAGGTGACCACCCAGTCGAGCGAAAACGCCGCTTCGGCGACCATCGAGGTCAGGGAGAACTATGACGTCGACAAGGTCATCGATGACGTCCGGACCCAGGTCAACGCCATCTCCACCTTCCCGCTGGATGCTGAAAAACCGGTAATCACCGAACTGACCATCAAGGATCCCGTGGTCCTGCTCTATCTGTCCGGAGACATGTCCGAACGGCGGATCAAGGAATGGTCCGAGCGGATCAAAGACGAGCTCCAGCTGCTGCCGGAAATCTCCCAAGTGGAGATATTCGGCGCCCGAAACTATGAAATCGCCGTGGAAGTATCCGAAGAGGCCCTTCGGAAATACGGACTTTCTCTCAGCGAGGTGACCACGGCGGTGCGGCGGAGCAGCCTCAACCTGGCCGGCGGCACCATCCGGAGCCAGGGAGAAGAGATCCGGATCCGGACCGTGGGACGAAAATACACCGGAAAGGAGCTGGCCGATGTGGTGGCCCTGGCCGGCGCCGGCGGTCAGATCGTCACCTTGGACAAGATCGCCAAGATTTCTGACGGCTTCGAGGAGGACCCGATCGACGCTCTGATCAACGGCGAACCGTCGGTGATGATCATCGTCTACAAGACCAAAGAGGAGGATGCCCTGGCCATTGAAGCGGCGGTCCAGGACTTTCTGAAAGAAAAGCAGGCGCAGATGCCTCCGGGAACGAGCATCCGGGTCCTCTACGACAACACAGAGATGCTCCAGGCGAGGATCGATCTGCTCGTCAAAAACGGCCTCATCGGCATGATGATCGTGTTTTTGGCCCTCTGGGCGTTTTTAAACGCCCGGCTCTCTTTCTGGGGCGGCATGGGAATCCCGGTTTCCATCGCCGGGGCCCTGGCGATCCTCTGGGCCCTGGGCGGCACCATCAACATGATTTCCCTGTTCAGCCTGATCATGGTGCTGGGCATCGTGGTCGACGACGCCATCGTGGTGGGAGAGGCGATCTACACCCATCGCAAAGCCGGTGAGCCGCCGTTGAAGGCGGCCGTCGACGGGGTGAGCGAAGTGGGAATGCCGGTGGTCGCCGCGGTGCTCACCACCATCGTGGCGTTTATCCCTTTGCTGTATGTAGGCGGGATCATGGGTAAATTCATCCGGATCCTTCCCATCGTGGTGATCGCCTGCCTGGCGGTCTCCCTGGTCGAATGCCTCCTCCTGCTGCCGGCCCACCTGAGCCGCCTGCCGGACCCCAACGTGGAAAACGGCCGGCTGAATCCGCTCACCCGACGGTTCGAGGCGGTCCACCGGGTCACCAGCCGGGGCATGGAGTGGTTCATTTCCCACATCTACAAACCCTTTTTGAGCCGGGCGCTTTATTGGCGCTATATTTCCCTGTGCACGGCCGTCAGCGTGCTGCTGCTGACCATCGGTTTGATGAAGGGGGGGATTCTCAAGTTCGAGGTGTTTCCGGAGATCGATGGATTCGTCATCACCTCCACCATCGAATTTCCGGACGGCACCCCGCCGGAGGTCACGAAACAGGCCGTCCGGCAGCTCGACGATGCCCTGCTGCGCCTGGCCGGGCGCACGCCGACCCGCACCGGAGAGCCGATGATCGAAGAACGGCTGGCGCTGGTGGGCCAGACCCTGGAGGACATCCCCCGCACCGGTCCTCATCTCGGGTCGGTCCAGGCGATTTTGCTCGAATCCGATCGCCGGGGAGTTCATTCCAAAGACCTGATGGTCGAGTGGGAAAAGGAGATCGGCCAGATCCCCGGGGTCAAGTCGCTGACGTTCACGGGCCTCAATGCCGGGCCCCCGGGAGCGCCGATCGAGGTCTGGCTCCAGGGATACGACATGGACACCATTCTTGCCGCAGCAGAAGAGCTCATGGCGCGGCTGAGAAAGTTCGACGGCGTGACGCAGATTCGGTCCGACTACGCCCCGGGCAAGAACGAGCTGCGGCTCGAACTCAAACCCGAGGCCCGGACCCTGGGGCTGACCGTCGACGATCTGGCCCGGCAGGTTTACGCCGGATACTACGGTGACGAGGCGTTGCGCCTGCAGCGGGGCCGGGACGACGTCCGGGTCAAGGTTCGCTACACGGCTGACGAGCGTTCCCGCCTGGCGGATCTGGAGCGGGTGCGGATCCGGACGCCGGAAGGGCGCGAGGTACCCCTGGATACCGTGGCCCGCATGTGGTTTTCTCCGGGGTATTCGACCATCACCCGGACCGACGGAATGCGGCGGGTGGCCGTCAGCGCCGGGGTCGACACCAACAAGGCCAATGCCGGCGAAATTTTCGCCGAGCTCAGCGCCAACTTCTTTCCGAAGCTCGAACGAAAGCATCACGGACTCCGGGTGGCGCTGCAGGGAGAGCAGAAAAAGATGCGGGAATCGTTTTCCAGCCTCTATGTCGGCTTTCCCATGAGCGTGCTGGGAATTTTCATCATCATTGCCACCATGTTCCGTTCCTATGTGCAGCCGTTCGTGATCCTGGTCACGATTCCCTTCGGCATGGTCGGCGCGGTGGTCGGCCACCTTCTGTTCGGTTACAACCTGTCGATCATGAGCATCTTCGGCATGGTGGCGCTGACCGGTGTGGTGGTCAACGACGCCATCGTCCTCATCGAGCGGGTCAACGAAAACATCGCAGAAGGGATGCCGTTTTTCGAGGCGATTCTTTCCGGCGGCGCCCGCAGGTTCCGGGCCATCTCCCTGACCACCATTTCCACCGTCGGCGGTCTTGCGCCCCTGATCCTGGAAACCGATCTGCAGGCCAAATTCCTGATCCCCATGGCGCTTTCCATCGCCTCGGGCGTGGCCTTTGCCACGATGCTGACCCTGGTGCTGATCCCGAGCCTGCTGGTGATCGTCAACGACCTGCGACTGCTTTTTTTTCGTCTGCGGCGGGGAAGCTGGCCCAAGCGGGTGGCCGTGGAACCGGCCAGAAGCCGGTATGTGGAGCACGCAAAGGATGTGAGCCCCGGAGAGGACCCGATGGCCGAGACCGGCGTCGGGTAAATAAAATTTGAAATCCAAATTTGATCAAATCGTAAGAAGTGCCCGAAGCGTCATTCCGGGCCCTGGATCGAGTCCAGGGCAAGCTTTTTTGACCCGGAATCCATAACTTAACGAAATCACTGGATTCCCGCTTTCGCGGGAATGACGAAAAAAGAGAAATTCGGACTTTTTACGAAACCATCAAATTTCGTGCTTCGAATCTTTCAAAGAGGGTTGGATATGAGTAAACGGTTCATTGTCTTGACGCTGATTTTTCTGCTTTCTTTAGCTTCGGCATCAGCCGAAGCTATCGACATCGAAATCCTCGAGGAGCTCGATCTTCGCACCGCCGCCAGGATCGCTTTGGAAAAAAACCCTTCGCTGGCAGCGGCCGCGGCCAGGGTGGCCCAGGCCCGGGAGCAGGTGGCCCAGGCCCGGGCCCGCTACTGGCCCACCGTCGATGCGGAAGGCGCCGGGGCCCGGGTCGATTTGTCCCGAAACGACTACGAAGAGTCTCTGGCCATGGCACGCCTGTTCGATCCATCGGCAACGATCGACGACCCCCAGAACCGCTACCGGGCGGCCCTCACCGCCAACTGGGTGCTCTTTGACGGGTTCGAGCGAAAATTCGCGAATCTCTCTGCACGATACGGGGAGCAAAGAACCGAAGCCGCCCGCAGCGACGCCCAGCGGTTGCTGCTGTCGGCGGTGGCCTCTGCGTATTTTCAGGCCCAGCTTTCCAACGAAGACATCGCCATTGCCAGGGCCGACGAGGCGTTCAACGAGCGGCAGCTTGTCGAAGCAAAGGCCCGCCGGCGGCTGGGAACCGGCTCTCTCAGCGATGAGCTCAACTTTCAGGTGCGGACCAATTCAGCCAAAACCAGCCGGATTCAGGCCGAGGTCGCCTACGAAACAAATCGGATCGCGCTGGCGGCTCTTCTGGGCCTGCCCGGTGGCGCCTTTCCCGAGCATGTCCTGCTGGCCCCGCTGGCCGAAGAAACCGCCGAGGAGATGAGTCCGCCCGAGCCTGAACCGCTGGTGAAACTTGCCCGGGGTCAGCGGCCGGACCTGGCCGAGGCCGACCTGGCATTGAAGCAGGCCGAAGCAGACATCCGCAGGGCCCAGGCCCGGTTCTACCCGACGGTGAACCTGACCGGAACCGTGGAGGGAGACCGAGACGAGGACCTGCAATACGAGGGCGACGATTTCGGCAGCGTGGTGAGCCTCAATCTGAAATACAATTTGTTTTCCGGCGGTGGGGACAGTGCTCGACACCGGGAGGCCCGGGCCCGGACGCAGGAAGCCGAAAAAATCCTGGAAGAGCGGGTGCTGGAGGTCAGCTCCGAGGTGCGCACCTCGGCCGCCCGGGTGGCAAGCGCCCAGCGGCAGGTGGCTCTCCAGCGGGAGAACGCCGCGCTCGTACGCCGAACCCGTGACCTGGTGGAAAAGGAATACAATGCCGGGCAGGCGTCGCTGGTGCGCTTAAACGAGGCCCAGCGGGATCTGACCTCCGCCCTGAGCCGGCTGGCCCTGGCCCGGGCCGCCCTGCGCCAATCCTGGTTCAATCTGGAAACCGACACGGGGCGGATTTTAGACGTGCTGCAATAAATTCGCTGCGCGAATTTATAAGCGTCGGCTGCGCCGCCAAACGAAGCATAACGAAAAGGCAGTATTTCGGATATGGACAGCGAACGGAGAAACGACTGGATCGGATTGGCGGTGCTGACCTTCGGAGGGATCGTCATTTTTTCCTTCTTGTATTATGCAAACCTTTGGGCGAAGCGTCCGGAGACCTACTCTGCAGATCCGGGTAGAGAAAAGATCGTCCTGGCCCGGGAAGAAGGCCGAACCATCGGCGCCGAGAAGATCATCTACAAGGGGCTGGCAGAAAAAGGGCAGTTCACCATGGCGGTGGTACTGCTGAAAATGGATCCGGAATACCTTTACATTCACCGGATCCCGATTCGGAAAGCCAAAGAAGGTTTCTCCCTGGTGGGCCATCGCTTCGAGTTGATATCGGCAGGCAGAAGTCGGATCCGACTGTGGTACATCAAAGAGGCGCCGGTGCTGGCCGAGGCTGAAAACGGCAGACCGGAAAACGCCCCCTGGTTGGGGCCCAAAGACGCCTGGGGACCCTGAAATGAGGGGATGGCCGAAAAGCCGGCCATCCCCTCATTTCAGGGTCATTGAATGCAGTTTCACAATCCTGGTCCTCAGGACCAGGTCAGAGGCAATTGGATCTGCCTTTCAGCCCTAAGCGAAAAAATTGGAAGCACGAATTTCGAGTTTCGAATTTCGGATTTAAGACAACTACAGGGATTCATGCCCTCCGGGCTTAACCCAAAGCCGGGTCCTCCGGGCCCGGATCTTTACTCCCAGGACACAGAGGGCGTGATTCAAGCCCCGCCCTGCCGCCCATCGGCGGGATTAGATCACCCGCAAAGGTGCCGAACCAGCCATTTTTCGTACCACGTACTTTGCAGATTCCCCTCGATGAATCCGTTGTGGCCCCCGAACCGATGGATGATCCGCTCGACGGCTTGATTTTCCGGCAGTGTACGAAGATCGCCGACCGGAATGACCGGATCGTCTTCTGCGGTGATCACGGTTGTCGGCACCCGGATGCGGGTATAGACGTCTCGGTTCACGGCGTAGGCGGCCAGATAGGCGGCGGCATCCGGGTACCTGCTGTAGCGGGGGATCAGTTGTTCGGTCATCTGCATCAAGTTCGAGCGCGGCGAAAGGTCGGAAAAATCGTAGCGGTCAGGAAACAGCTGTTGCTTGCGTAGCAGCGAACGGCGCCATTTGCGCCTAAAGTACCATAGAAGAAACGGGTGGCGGTCGATGCGCTCGGTGGCGTGGATCGGGTCGATGGCCGGACTGATCGCCACCACGCGCCTGAGGTTGACCGGCGGGGCGTCGGCCCATCGGGCCGCGATGCGCAGCGCGAAGTTGCCGCCCAGGGAAAAGCCGCACAGAAAGACCGGAAGGTGAGGCGTCTGGGCCGCGGCCTGGGTGGCCGCCTCGACCGCCTCGTCAAGATAGACGGCCAGAAAGATGCCTTCGTTGAGATGGTGGCTCGGACCGTGGTCGCGCAGGTTGAGCCGGAAAATGTCGCAGCCGGCCCGGTGCAGGGTTCGTGCCGTGGTCCGGATGTAGGTCGAGTCGCTGCTTCCTTCCCAGCCGTGGAGTAGGATGGCCCGGGCCCGTGGGGCCGGCTGGGGGGTGTGAAACCCCAGAAGCCGCACGCCGTCGGCCACGTGCAGGACCTGACCGCGGGAGCGGCCCAGAACGGTCTCCGTTCCCCGGGCGCGCAGGCGCAGGCTGGCCAGCACCGTCTGGACGGCGGTCGGCCGGACCCATGGAGGTGGATCAAACGCGGCCCTCACTATCTCAACACCCACTGGGGGCGGGCGGATTTGATTGCTTGCAAATTTGTCATACATCTTTCCACATACGGCAAATCGGGCGCTCGTGTTGCGTCCCCGAAATACGGTACAAAAATTTTGGGTGTTTACAGACGGCGTTTTCTTTTGTCACTCCCGCGCAGGCGGGAGTCCAGCGAAAAAACCCCCTGGATTCCCGCCTGCGCGGGAATGACGATATTTTGTAATTTGCTCAGGAGATGCAGCACTATGGTCTATTTGCCGTATGTCCTGAATTGTTCAATGACCCGGTCCATTTCGGCATCGTCGATCAGCCGGGGGGGGCCGGCGCACCGCGCCTGGTAGTAGATCCGGGCCACCAGTTCGATCTCTTCGGCACAGGAAAACGCCGAGGCCAGATCGACGCCGACGGCAACCAAACCGTGGTTGGCCAGCAGAACCGCGTTGCCGTCTGCGATGCCGTCTGCCACCTTTTCCGCCAGCGCCTCGGTGCCGAAGGTGGCATAGGGCGCCAAGGGAACCTTCTTTCCGGCAAAGCCGATCAGATAATGGACCGGCGGAATCTCCCAGTGCAGACAGGCCAACGTGGTGGCATACACCGAATGGGTGTGGACGACGGCGCCGATGTCGGCCCTTTTTTTGTACAGCGCCAGGTGAAACCCCGCTTCGCTGGACGGCTTTCTTTTGCCGTCGACGACGGCGCCCTCCGGGTCCAACAGCACCACATCTTCTTCGGTTATCACCGGGTATTCCACGCCGGAAGGAGTCAGCGCGATCAGGCCGGTCTCCGGGTCCCGGAGGCTCAAATTTCCGCCGGTCCCGGTGGTCAGCCCGGCGGCCAGCATTTTTTTCCCGTATTGCACCACGGCGCGTCTTTGTGCTTCCAGCTTCATGGCGTCTTTCCTCCGTTGTGCGGGGTTATCTTCCCATTGCATATCTGCCCGCCGGTTTCAAGAACCGGGGACGGAATGCCTTGACACCTCCTTGTGAACCCTTCTATAGCAAGGCAGGTGCTGCGTCTCTGCACCTGCAAGCGCTTCTTTGTTTATGAACCAAGCGGCGAAGCCGCTTTTACAAAAATCGCGCAGCGATTTTTGGGAGGTTGTCACGTGGTCGAATTCGCTTTTCAGGAGATGTTTCCCCTCGGAGCCGACAACACCCCCTACCGTCGGATCACCCAGGACTTTGTATCCACTGAAGACTTCAACGGTCGCCGGATCCTCAAAGTCGACCCGGAAGGGCTGACCCTGCTGGCCGAAACCGCATTCCGGGAGGTGGCCCATCTGTACCGGCCGGCCCACCTTGCCCAGCTGGCAGCCATCATAGACGATCCGGAGGCGTCGGAAAACGACCGGTTCGTCGCCCTGGAGATGCTCAAAAACGCCGTGATCAGCGCCGAGATGGTCTTTCCCATGTGCCAGGATACCGGCACTGCGATCGTGATCGGGAAAAAGGGAGAGCGGGTCTGGACCTTCGGAGGAGACGAGAAGGCGCTGTCCGAGGGGGTCTTCAATGCATACACCCGCAACAACCTGCGCTATTCCCAGAACGCCCCGCTTTCCATGTTCGAGGAGAAAAACACCGGCTGCAACCTTCCGGCCCAGGTGGAGCTCTACGCCGTAGATGGAGACGCTTACACGTTCTTGTTCATTGCCAAGGGCGGGGGATCGGCCAACAAGACCTATCTCTACCAGGAGACCAAGGCGATTCTCACCCCGGCAAAGCTCCGCTCCTTTTTCCAAGAGAAGATGAAAAGCCTCGGTACCGCTGCCTGTCCGCCCTACCACCTGGCGGTGGTGGTCGGCGGCACTTCCGCCGAGTTGACCTTAAAGACCGTCAAGCTCGCATCGGCCGGGTACCTCGACACCCTTCCTACCGCCGGAAGCCCCACCGGTCACGCTTTTCGGGACCTGGAGATGGAAAAAGAGGCGCTGGCCGTTTCCCGGGAGCTTGGACTCGGCGCCCAGTTCGGAGGAAAGCACTTCTGTCACGATGTGCGGGTGATCCGCCTGCCGAGACACGGAGCCTCATGTCCCATCGGGGTAGGGGTCAGCTGCAGCGCCGACCGCAATGTCAAGGCGAAGATCACGGCAGACGGCATCTTTTTGGAACAGCTCGAAGCCGAGCCGGCCAAATACCTCCCCGAAGTCGAGCACCCGGCCGCAGAAGCGGTCCGGATCGATCTGAACCAGCCCATGGACCGGACCCGCGCCGAGTTGAGCCGGCATCCGGTATCGACGCCCCTTCTTCTTACCGGCCCGATCGTGGTGGCCCGGGACATCGCCCATGCCAAACTCAACGAGCGGCTCGAACAAGGCGGGGATTTGCCCGACTACGTCAAGAATCACATCATCTACTACGCCGGACCGGCCAAAACCCCCGAAGGCTGCGCCTCGGGCAGCTTCGGGCCCACCACCGCGGCAAGGATGGACCCTTACGTGCCCATATTCCAGAAGAGGGGCGGTTCTTTGGTGATGCTGGCCAAGGGAAACCGGTCCAAAGTCGTCACCGATTCGTGCCGGGAGCACGGTGGGTTTTACCTGGGTTCCATCGGCGGACCGGCCGCCCGGCTGGGAAAAGAATGCATCACCAACGCCGAGGTGATCGAGTTTGACGAACTCGGCATGGAGGCGATCTACAAGATCACCGTCCAGGATTTTCCGGCCTTCATCCTCGTCGACGACAAGGGAAACGACTTTTTCGAAGGCTTGTTATAATCAAGCCAGGAGGGATCAGCGATGAAGATTGAAAAGATCCTGTTCAATACCCGTTTCCGGGAGCTGGCGTTCAGCGCGCTGGAAGCGATCCTCGAATTGAAGAAGGCCGGCCTCAAGGAAATCGTTCTGACCTACATCATCCCGAGAGAGGATGTGGCCTTCGTGCCGTACGGCGGTTACCTGAAAGACGAAGAGGAGCGCCTGAAAGAAGTCGCCTGCCTGCGCTTTGATCAATGGCGGGAAACCATCGAAAAACAGGGTGTCCAAACCCGGATTCGGATCGAAACCGGGATGCGCAACGCAAAAATCCTTCAAATCGCCGAAGAGGAAAACGTCGACCTCATCGTTACCGGGCGAAAGAAACGCACCCTATTCGAAAAGGTCTATGTCGCCGAGCACATTCTCGACCTGCTGCGCCGGAGCCATACTCCGATACTGATGGAAAAATACATGGTCCAATTCGAATGGAACGATGAAGTGCTCACCCGGATCAACGACCACATATTCAGGCGCCCCCTTCTGGCCACGGACTGGTCGA
>JAIPEL010000078.1 GCA_021737185.1 Desulfobacterales bacterium
ATGTCTACCTCAGTTAGCGTATAAATCATGCATAGTCAACCATAAAATGTATTATTAGTGTCTACCGTTTGGGGTCGATTTAAGCACTATATGCCTTCTTTTCAGGTGGTTACGAGATTTTGACCCAGGAAGATGGGTTGTATGCCAGCGTTAAAGGAGATGCTGAACGAGCTACTCTGGAAAGCTTCATCTCCTTATTTCGTGTTATCCCTGTTGGTGCTGAAATCGCAAGGGCGGGAGGACTCTATAAACGCGATTACGGCAAAGCACACGGTGTGGGGCTTGCGGACGCCATTCTGGCTGCCACCGCAGAAGCCGAAAAAGCAGAATTAAAGACGTTAAATATTAAACATTATCCCATGATAATGGGTTTATCTCCTGCCTACAAAAAATAGAAGGCCAACAAGTCGCTCCAGCAATTCGCTTCATTCATGGAAGGTGTGCATCGATGTCAAAACTGTTTTCACCTTTAAAATTACGAGATGTTGTGTTCAAGAACCGCATCCTCGTCTCCCCCATGTGCCAGTATTCCTGCGAAAATGGGATGCCGAACAACTGGCACCTGGTGCATCTGGGCAGCCGCGCGGTGGGCGGTGCCGGTCTAGTCCTCGCAGAGGCGACAGCCGTCTCCCCGGAGGGGAGGATTTCCCCGGGGGATTGCGGCATCTGGTCAGATGAGCAGGCAGAGGCTTTTAAGTCGATCACCCGCTTTATCGAAGCACAGGGAGCGGTTCCGGGGATTCAAATCGGCCATGCCGGACGAAAGGCTTCGACCGATGCGCCGTGGCGCGGCGGCCTTCCCCTGCCGGACAAAGAAGGCGGGTGGCAGCCGATTGCCCCCAGCCCAATTGCCTTCGATAAGGGGTATCCCATCCCGCGGGAGATGACCGAACCGGATCTGGAGCGGGTCGCTGCCGGGTTTGCAGCGGCCGCCGGAAGGAGTCTTTCCGCGGGGTTTAAAGTCCTGGAGCTTCACATGGCCCATGGGTACCTGATGCATCAATTCCTGTCTCCGATATCCAATCATAGAAAGGACCGGTGGGGCGGGGCACTGGAAAACAGGCAGTCTTTTCCCGTGAGGGTAACAGAGGCCGTTCGAAAAGTCTGGCCGGAAAACCTGCCCCTGTTTGTGCGCATTTCCTGCACCGATTGGGTCGAAAACGGCTGGGACCTTTCCCAATCCATCGATTTTTCACGCCGCATCAAGGCGCTGGGCGTTGATTTTATCGACTGTTCCAGCGGTGGAACTGCCCCCGATGCCCGGATTCCGGCGGGACCCGGTTTTCAGACGGTCTTTTCAGCGGCGATCCGCAAAGCCGTCGGTATCGAAACCGGAGCCGTTGGGTTGATTACAGCCCCTGCCCAAGCCGAACAGGTACTGGTCACCGAACAGGCCGATGCCGTTTTGCTGGGGCGGGAGTTTTTGCGGTCACCCTATTGGCCGATGATCGCTGCAGCCGATTTGGGTGTGGATATCAAATGGCCGGATCAATACAAACGAGCCAAACCGGATCATCACAATTAATGAGGAGAAACTCATTTCTATCAGGCAGTGGAAGCAGGGGCTACCATCCTGCTTGCTGCATCCGTGTTCCATTTCGGGATCATTGGAATCGGCGAGTTGAAAGATTACCTGCGGGACCGGGGTGTTGCAATTTCCTGAGCCCCCGAGGCACAGGATTTTTTCACGAAGGATTCAAATCCGACGGCCGCCGGGCCCCTCCGGCAGACGGCTGATCGCTTTTCAAAACGAGTACAGTGTCTGAAATTATTCAGCCGGAAAAGGCGATGACAGCGCAGAAAACGGACGCCTCGGCGTATTTCCGGCGTTTATCATCCGGGAGGTGCTCCTGCGAAAGACACCCTTGCAGAGAGGCGGATGGCTCAACTTTATCGTCATCAGCGTCGTTCTCGCCGTGGCCGCCTTCTGGGAGCTTCTCGAGTGGTGGGTCGCATTGATCGCCGCATCCGATGTCGGAGAAGCCTTTCTCGGTTCCCAGGGCGACGTTTGGGATGCACAGTGGGATATGTTCCTGGCCCTTCTAGGCGCCATGGTTGCGCTGCCTCTTTTGTCCCGGGCGCACGATCGTTCTATGGCCAGACTGCCTGATGTCCCATCGAGCATCGCGGCTTCAACCGAATCGGCTTGACCATTGACTGTCCCTGATTCTGCTGCCCGCACGGGGGTATAGCGGGGCGGAAGATCCCGCCCGTTCTTTACGAAGGGAAAAAATGGGGAGAAAAATATTTTGGCTCCTTGCCGCATCGCCGAAGATGTGACCTACAACGTTGCCGTCCGGGAAGTCACCTTCAGGTACAGGGGTGATGAATATGTTTTGGAGTATCATCTCGTGGGCACCCGCTAACCTCCAAGGCGGCAAAATGGGGCTGCCGAATCATGCATTGTTCTGAAGGCGCCGCAGCGAACCGGCTGCTCCGACATAAACCCATTGAAATTGTGAGGGAAATGACCATGCCGATCGATTTGGAAACATTTCAGAAAGCCTACGACAGGTGGGTGAAGGAGAGCCTGGCGGACTACCAGGCCGGTAAAATGGAGGAAATCGTAAAAAAGTACCCCTTCATCGTCCCGGACGACGTCCCCTGGACGCCTTACAAGGGAGAAGCCTCGGCACAGACCTTCGCCCTCGTTACCAGCGGCGGTCTCTATCTCAAGGACAGCCAGCCTCCCTTTGACACCGAATCGATCCACGGAGACACCTCCTTTCGGGAGATTCCAAAATCGGCGTCTCAGGATGATTTCGGAATCGCCCATGCCCATTACGATCACAGCCTGGCCGAGCAGGATATCAATATCATTTTCCCGCTCCAGCGTTTCATCGAGCTGGAAAAGGAAAAAATCATCGGAAGATTCGCCGACACCCACTACAGCTTCAGCTATGTCAACGATGCGGCCACCCTGGTGAAAAAAACGGTTCCCGATTTGATTTCCCGAATATCTTCAAAATCAATGAGGTGTTTGAATGGCAGCAGCAATCAAGGATCGCACAGCGGGCGCTGATGTAAGGTATCCTAAGGCGCTCAGACAGCGTATACCGCCATCAAATCATCCATTTCGCTCCACTGGAGAAGAAATCCGAAAGTTGAGTTATTATTCCCAACCGCTTGCAGCGGGACAAATGCCATGATCGATATCCGACCCTTCGAAGACAAGGATTGGGCCGCCTTGTGGCGGGTGATCGCACCGGTGTTCCGGGCCGGAGAAACCTACGCGTTTTCCCCGGACATCACGGAAACGGAGGCTTACCGGCTTTGGGTCCAGGTGCCGTCAGCAACATTTGTTGCCGCAGACGAGACCGGCGAAGTTTGCGGCACCTACTACATCAAGCCGAACCAGCCGGCATTAGGGGCCCACGTGTGCAACTGCGGCTACATCGTTGCTGAAAAGGCCCGGGGCAAGGGGATTGCATCGCAGATGTGCAGGCATTCCCAGCTCGAGGCGGTAAATCGAGGATTTCGTGCGATGCAGTACAATCTGGTGGTTTCCACGAACGAAAGCGCTGTCCGGTTATGGGAAAAACACGGCTTTGACGTGGCCGGCACGCTGCCCAACGCATTCCGGCACCCGACGCATGGCTTCGTGGACGCCTTTGTGATGTACAAGCAGCTATGAGGCAAGCAGCGGTTCCGGATGGGGCAGGCAAGGCCGGGTGAGCCCGCGAAAGGTCCCTATGTCCGCGGCGCATGCCGCCCAGCGCCCGGCACCTGAAATAACAAACGGGAGGCACGTTCTGTGCCTCCCGTTTGTTTCGACGGCCGGTTTTTTAGTTCACGGCCTCTTTCAGGGATTTTCCCGGAACGAACTTGGCCACGTTCTTGGCCTTGATCTGAAGCGTCTCGCCGGTTTTCGGATTTCTTCCGGTTCGGGCTTTCTGACGCTGAACCTTGAAGGTCCCGAAACCGACCAGGGAAATCGAGTCGCCCTTTTTCAGTGCCCCGGCAATGCCTTCCAGAATGCTGTCGATCGCCGCCTCTGCGGCTTTTTTCGAATCGAGTACCTTGGCCACCTCGGCCACCATTTCTGCTTTGTTCATCGGATCTCCTTTCTGTCATGAAATAAAAGTAGAATATCATCTTTGAAGTGCGCTGTCCCGCAAAAATACCGCCCAGACAGGAAGCAACGGCTGTGCCAGCAAAAATAATGCAGAAGATCAATCAGTTGAGTTTGCGTCATCCAAAAACCGGAATCCATGATTCCTGTTGGAGAGGATCATGGCGCCGTCGCGGCGCAGGAACTGCAACAGGGGGGTGAAAACGTGGCCTCTTCGACGGTGCAATCAGCGCTTCGGGGCGGCAATGGTTGACGATTCGTGCCGGCTGCCCGAAAATCGATATCTACTCGTATTTCATTCGATAGTCGCGTTTTTTGCCATTGCGGCGCCGCTCCGGTCCGTTTCCGGAATACTTCGACTTTTTCCGGCGGCAGGCCGGACATCTGCGGGGGGCATCGAAGCCCCGATCCAGATAACGGGCCTGCTCGTCTGGAGGAAACTCGAATTCCTGTCCGCACTGGATGCAGACGACAAACTGCGTTTCCATGGAAGTCATCTCTTTACGAGCCGATACCGGTCCTCTCAGGCTGCCTTGTCCGAGGAACCCTGGGTGATTTGAACTTCGCCGGTGTCGACGTTGTGCCAGCCGGCGAATAGAATTTGATTCGGATGGGCATCGAGCGAGTCGAAATTCTTGACGGAGATCCCCGCGGCCAGGGACTTGTCCGGATCAAAGATCCGAAAGTCGCGAATGTGTTTGTCTGTTTCCCGGCGTCGGATCAACGCTTTGAGGCTCCAGGCCCAGTCCGGATCCAGGTCCATGTCGACCACGAGTTTTCTGCCCACTGCATCGGGAAGCTCTTTGGGGCCGGGAAGCCTCCCTTTTTTCGGCGTTTCCTGCGCTTCTTTTTTCCAGAACTTCCAGCTCATCGAACGACTCCTTTTTCTTGCCGGCGCTCGTTCGACCGGCACGCCGACGGTTGCGGCGGTTGTTGTTCAAAAAACAAACACGGCCGCCGAGGGATAAACACCCCGGCGAGAAAAACGAAAGGTTTTTCATACCGGGGCAGCAGAATGGGGTGTCTACGGTGTCCGTGGTTAAGCAAATGATGTGCCACCATATTGCGCAACACCGCCTCCCGGGGGCCGTCCATGTTGGATCGGTCGTTTTCGACCCCTGTTTTCCGATATTGTCCTCGGGTCTCCGGTTTCTCCAGCCGGCCTTTGCCGCGCTGTGTACGCATGCCGGCAGATGTTCCGCCGTCCTCATCCCCCCTGGCTGAGCTGCGTTTCGGAAGGACGAAGGACGCTTGGAAAATCCGCCCGAAGCCGACCGGAGTCATCTGAAACGAACCTAAAAAAGAACCTGGAGTTCCGGTTTTGTGCCGATGGGGGGAACAAAGGATTCCGATATTGTCGGTCTCAATGGGATCGTCGTGTTTTCGAAGTCGAGATTGCCAAGTTCCGCCGCCGGAAGGTCCTCCCCGACGAAGGGTTTGTAAAGATGGCACGTCTGTTGCTAAGATGTCGATTCCTCTCAACGCCGGGGGGATCCGCACCCGGGAGCTGTTCCCGACGGCTGCGGCGGACTCAGGATCCGATCGCTTTTGATCCGAAGGCAAAGCCTTCCGCTTGACAACGGCGCGACGCCGGTATCGGTCGAACGCAATTGGAAAAGGCAGAGATGAAAGCAGACTTCGAATTCAACCCCGATTCTGCCTGCGCTTTGGAGGATCTGACCAAAGTCAGGGGGGTGGCCCGTCGTTCGAGGCGCAAAAAAGGCGGTTTCTCCAACCGCACCTGCCGGCTGTGCGGGAAAGACCCGCATCCAAACTATTTCTACTGCCCCGTCTGTCATCATCGCATCAGCGCCTCCGGCACAGATGAATTCGGCGAATTTCCGGAGCCGGAATAACGTCGGCTTCCGGCGAATTCGGCTTTAGAACGCTTTGCAAAATAACGTTCCGAATGCAGCCTCTTCTCGATTTCCAAGGGATTGTCATGCCGGGTTTTTCGAAGTCCATGCGGGTCATGCCCCTGTAAAAGTCGTGACAATCGATACGGAACGGAATTCTGACAATCCCTATAGACGGAAGGAAACCTACCATGGAGCAGAGCGACTTGAACCGTTTCCAAGAGATTCTCGAGGCCTGGAGAAAAGAGCTGTTGGGGCAGGCCGGAGGAGCGGTATCCCGTCTTGCGGATATGGAGGAGAAATCTCCGGACCCTTCGGACCGGGCTTCCTTTGAAGAGGGAAGAGATTATCTGATCCGGATTCGCTCCCGGGAGAGCCGGCTGATTCGAAAGATCAACGAAGCGTTGAAGCGGATCGAAGACGGAAGCTACGGCAGCTGCGAAACCTGCGGCGAAGAGATCGGGATCGGCCGGCTGCAGGCCCGGCCGGTGACAACATACTGCATCGAATGCAAGACGCGCATGGAGGCCGAGGAAAAAACGTACGGCACAGGCGGCTGAGATTTGGCGTACGCGCCGAGTCGCACCGTGAGCACCGCACGGTGCTCTGGAGAAAGACTTTCTCGGCCGTCGATCCGAACCGCCGGCCGGAGACATTGCCCTTTCCCTTGAATCCCATCATCAGAAGGTCGGCCCTCTCCTTGTTTGACAAAAATCCGCCTTCGGTTTACTCAACCCCGATGCCAATATACCTGATCTGTCTGAGATTTCCTGTCTGATGGACTATCGAAAGCTGCGGATATCGCTGCTGCTGCTGCTGGCCATTTTGGCCTTCGGCACCTTCGGCTATTCCTTTTTCGAAGGAATGACCGTCTTCGAAGCGTTTTACATGACCCTGATCACCATCTCCACGGTGGGGTTCGGGGAGATCAAGCCGCTGACCGAGGTGGGAAGGTTTATCACCGTGGTGGTCATCGTGACGGGAATCAGCACCGGTACCTATACCATCGGCATGGTGGCCCGGATTTTCATCGAAGGGGAACTGAGCAAGTTCTTCGGGAGGCGACGGTTGGAAAAACAGATTTCAGAATTGAAAGATCATTTCATCATCTGCGGCTACGGGCGAATCGGAAGGATCATCTGCCGGGAGCTTCACGCCGACGCCATTCCTTTTGTCGTGATCGATGAAGACCCCGCCGCCGCCGAAAAGATCGCCGAAGAAGGGTACCTGTTTCTCCAGAGGGACGCCACCCTCGAAGAGACCCTACTGGCGGCCGGCATCGAATCGGCCCGCGGCATCGTCACCGTGGTCAGCAGCGACGCCAACAACGTGTATATCACCCTCACCGCACGGGGACTGCGCCCGGATATTTTCGTTCTGGCCCGGTCTTCGGACGTCAAAAACGAGGAGAAGCTGAAGCGGGCAGGGGCGACGCGGGTGGTTTCTCCGTACATGATCGGCGGCCGGCGCATGGCGCAGGTGCTCAAACGGCCGACGGTGGTCGATTTTATCGACATCGCCACCATGGAGAGCGCCTTGGGCCTGATGATGGAAGAGGCGCGGGTGGGGGCCCGATCCGGCCTCATCGGCAAGAATTTGATCGAAAGCCATCTTCGCCAGGACTACGGCGTGATCATCGTGGCCATCAAGAAGCTCACCGGGGAGATGATTTTCAACCCCGTGCCCACGGAAACGCTGGAATCCGGGGACGTGATCGTGGTGCTGGGCAAAAAGGAAGACCTGAAAAGAATGCGGGATATTCTGTAGCTCGGCGGTGAAGGAAACCCTGTCGCGGCAAGGCGCTGGAAAGATGCGGTCAGGCCACCGCCCTTCCCTTTGCGTCGATGGCAGAGACCAGAATCGTTTTTTTCCCGTTTTTCATCCGCAGTTCGCCGGTGACCTCCACCTCTTCCCGGATCAGCGCCGCCATCTCTTCCTTGCTCAGACGGCTTTCCAGCACGTATTCGTCTTCGTCGAAGGTGGAAACGGCAAAGGAGACGGCCACCCCGTCCTCGTTCCAGTCCACCGGTACGATGATTCCCTTGGTTTTGATCATTGCCCCTCCTGAACCGCCCACGTCCTTTTGCGAACGACCGATCAACAGCAGGCCGACTCAGCCGGATGGGTGAGCAATAAATGTGCCAGCAGCATGTGCAGGGAATTTCCGATGCTGCCGGGACGACAGGCGGGGCAAAAAAGGAAAAACCGGTTCCGAATTCACAGAGAATCGGAATTACCTGTTCTGTGAACGGTTGTGAATCGATCGCTGCCGGGAAAGTCGGTGGGATACGGGTGATCTCTGATTACACCTCAGCGGGAGGCCCTTCACGAATAAAACGGCGGAGCCGTTTTATTTGAACGTTTCTTTGCGCAATTCGTATTTTTGCATCAATTTGTGCAGCTGGCGGGTGCTGATGCCGGCGGCCTTCGCCGATTCGTTGATTTTCCCCCGGTGCCGTGCCAGCACCTCTTTGAGATAGTTTCGCTCGATGTCGGCGATGCCGCACCTGCGAACCTCGGCCAGGCTTGCCGTGGTGTCGATGGAGACCTGGGGCAGTGCCGTGGTGTTTTCGAACAGTTCGGAAGGAAAGCTTTCCGGCGTCAGGATCGAGGAAGTCTCCAGGATGTAGGCCCGCTCCATGAGGTTTTCCATTTCCCGGATGTTGCCGGGCCATGGGTAGCGCGTAAAGGCGTTCATGACCTCCTGATGCAGGCCGTGGATCTGCTTGGGGTTGAACTGGTTGAGCTTTTTCAAAAAGAGCTCGGCAAAGTGGGGGATGTCCTCGCTTCGTTCCCGAAGCGGGGGGATCTCGATGGGAAAGACGTCGAGGCGGTAGTACAGATCCCTGCGAAAGAGCCCTTCTTCGCACATCTGTTTCAGGTCGATGTTGGTGGCGGAAATGACCCGGACGTTGGCGGTGATGTCCTCCTCGCCGCCGACCCGCTGGAAGGTCTCTTCCTGGAGGATCTGCAGCAGCTTGATCTGGGCCGAAGGGGTGATGGTGCCGATCTCGTCTAAGAAAATCGTTCCGCCCTTGGCGATTTCGAACTTTCCGAGCTTTCTTCGGACCGCGCCGGTAAATGCGCCTTTTTCGTGCCCGAACAGTTCGCTTTCGATCAGGGTCTCGGCGATGGCGCCGCAGTGGACGGAGATGAACTGGGCTTCGCTCCGGTTGCTGTGCCGGTGGATGATCCGGGCCAAGACCCCCTTGCCGGTGCCGGTTTCCCCGATCAGGAGCACCGTGCTTTTGGTGGGCGCCACCGAGCGGACCTTGTCGAAGACCGACTTCATGAGGGGACTGCGGGTCTGGACGAGCGCCAGCGATTCGCTCTTCCAGAAGCGGTCTCTTAAATAGTCGAGCTCTGAGCGCAGCAGAATCGACTCATAGATGGTCTCGGTGACATGGCGAACCTCCTCCGGCGAGACCGGGTAGGTGAGAAAATCGCTGGCACCGGCCTTTACGGCGGCCACGGCATCACGGATTCGATCCGGCGGGGTCATGACCACCACCGAAATGGACGGGTACAACTTCCAAAAGGGGCCGAGGGCCGTCTTGACCCCATTGGCCGGGTCTTCGTTTTCCGTCAGAAGATCCAGGTCGATGAACATCAAATCATAGCGCTTGCGCCCGAGAATCTCCAGGGCCGCAGCCTTGTCCGGTGCGCTTTCCACCCGGTACTCAGTTCTGAGCATGGACTGGATGCTTCGGACGACGCCGGGATCATCGACGGCGATCAGAAGGGCTTTCATAACGGTTTTCCTGACGATGGGCTATGGATTTGGTCTCGCTGACACGGGACAAACCATTTAACATCCAAAGAACCGCTGCAATCGGAACGTTATTCTGACAAGCGCTCTAAGCAACCGGCCGCGACGGCGAAGTGATCCGACAGTACATCAAAAAATACCAAACAATCGACAAAAAAATGATCCATTGGGGCCGTTTGTCTTTTTTCCGGATTTCGGGGGGCTTCCAGACGGAAAGGACGCGGCGCGAGGTTCGGTTTTGATTTCCAAAGCAGTTATGGTATCTTTTTGCCGGTTTGTCCGGACGGCTGCAGGACGCCGCCTTTTCGGGCCTGGACGGACCACGACCGTGTGAGGAAAACTGCCGCAAAAAGCCGCTTGCCGCCGCCATCCGGCAGGTCAGCGGTTTCGGTTTTTTGCAGTGCTGCATGGAAGGACCTGCCGATGGAAGAACTGACCAAGGCGCAGAAGGGAAGGAGTGCGATCCGTGCGTTCAAGACCATGGCAGGCGCCCTGGCGCTGCGGGGATTTTACCGGCCCAACGGCAAGTCGGGCCAGACGTTAGAAGAGGCCTTGCGCACGCTGAGCCCGGAGATCTACGGCTCCATGAACGATCCGCGCAGAATCGAGATCAAGGGCCTCGAATATGTGCTGGACAGGCTTCCCCGGGGGATCGAAAGCTGCAACCGGATCGTGCTGACCGCCCAGGAGGATTTTCACGACACCCCGTTTGAGCCGATCCAACCCCTGAAAAGAAGGCGCATCTCCTACCGGGTCAGCCGCCTAGAAATCTGTTTCGTCATCACCCGGGGCCTTTCGGAGATCTACGACATTCTTACTCACATCACCTTCCTCAATATCGAGGCCAAAAAAATATATCAGCGGATGACCGATGACCGGGGAGAGACCACCGTCGAGTGGAAAGAGCTGGAAAGCTATCTGAAAAACGGGGCGGCGCCGGAGGGCGCTGTTCTCGACCAGGCGCTCTGGAATCTGAGTATTCTTTTGGGGCGCACCTATCAGGAGACCCGGGCCACCTACGCTTCCCTGGAAAAAAGCCGGAAATCCTTCAACAGCAACAGCGGGCTGTTTCAGATCGTCCATGGGCTGGGCCGGCGGATGGCGTTGGAAACCGAAGACAAAGACGAAGCGATGATGGTCTATTTTACCCCGCCGCTGCAGGAGATGATCGGCCATCACCGGTATGCGGAAAACTGGGCCCGGCAGATCAAGGACCGGCTCGCCGAAAACGGGCTGCTGCAGCGCTCTTTGCACATCATCAGCGCCAACATGCACAGCGTGGTCAACATCCTCTACGGCTGGGCCGCCCTTCAAGGCCAGTCCCGAACAGAAACCGACAAAGACCTCTACCGCTTCGTCCGCGGTATTCGCGGCAAGGGGCAGGCTGTGCGGTCGTTTGCCGCCGACCACGGCCTGATGGAGGTGCCCGATGTTTCCGGCGCCAAGATCGACTGTCAAATCATCGATACGGCGGGGGTTGCGGGCCTTGCATGCCATCCGGCCGCCGGGCTCGAAACGGAAAAGATCCGGGAAAACCAGCCCGTGCTTCTGGTCATGGACTATGCATTCGGCACCCAGGCCTTTGAGGTGATGGACGAACTGCTCGATCAGCTATGCACTGGGACCGATTTGCAGCCGCTGAACATCGGATCGATATCGATCATGGGAAAAGCCGGGATCCTTCCCGGCAAAAAGGGCGACATCATCCTGGCCACCGCCCACGTGGTGGAGGGGACCACCGACAACTACATGGTGGAAAACGACCTGCACCGGGAAGACTTCGGCGACGATGTCGACGTCTACACCGGCCCCATGGTCACGGTGCTGGGCACCTCGCTGCAGAACCGGGACGTGCTGGAGCGCTTCCAGGCCACCACCTGGCGGGCCGTGGGCCTGGAGATGGAGGGGGGGCACTACCAGCGGGCGATCAGCGCCGCCATGATCCGGGGCCACATTCCCAAAGACGTGAAGCTGCGCTATGCCTACTACGCGTCGGACAATCCCCTGGTAAGCGGTCAGACCCTGGCATCCGGCGGTATGGGCGAAGAGGGGATCAAACCGGCCTACCTGATCACGAGGGTGATTCTGAAAAAGATTTTCTCTTAGGCGCAACCGCGCCCGCTGGGAAGCTTGAATGCTGGGAGGCGAGAAAGCTGGGAGGCTGGGACGCTGGAAGGCGGGAACGCACGACGCCTGCTCGCCGCTATTCGTCAAGGAGACTGGAACGCCAGGAAGCCTTAAAGACAAACGAAAAAACTCTTTGGATTTTTGTCCACGCCCTCAAGCCTTCCAGCTTCCCAGCCTCCCAGCGTCCCCGCCTCCAAGCATCCCAGCCGTTTAGAAAGGAGAGCGCATTGCGTTTTATCAAGAAATCTTCCAAAAAGGCCGGGACGTCGCCGGGGACCCTCGTGCACGTCGGAGACGAGCGCACTGAACCGGTGCGCCTGTATTTGATCGACTACGACGAAGGCAGCCTCATCGAGCGGGAGATTTCCGGCATCGAGGCCGCGGCTTCCCTCAAGGACCGGCCGACGGTCACCTGGATCAATGCAGACGGCATCCATGACATCGAACTGATGGAAAAGATCGGGGCCCGGTTCGGCATCCATCCCCTGACCCTGGAGGACATCGTCAACACCGGCCAGCGGCCGAAGCTCGAAGACTTCGAAGACTATCTGTATCTTGTCTTCAAGATGCTCTCCTACGACGCCGAGGCCGAAACCGTCCGATCCGAGCAGATCAGCCTGGTGGTGGGCGAAAACTTCGTTTTTTCCTTTCAGGAGGCGGCCGGGGACGTATTTGACCTGGTCCGGGAGCGGATCCGCAAGGGAAAGGGCCGGATCAGAAAGGCCGGCAGCGGGTACCTTGCCTATGCCCTGATCGACGCCGTGGTGGACCACTACTATGCGGTCCTGGAGACCGTGGGCGCGAAAATCGAAGAAATCGAAGAACAGTTGATGGAAGATCCCGAACCGGAGGTTCTGGAAACCATCCACGAGCTGAAGCGGGAGATGATCTTTTCCCGGAAGCAGGTCTGGCCGGTGCGGGAGCTGCTCAGCGGACTGACCAAGTCCGACTCGCCGCTGGTCCATGAATCGACCGGCATTTATTTCACCGACGTCTACGATCACGCAGTCCAGGTGATCGACACCATCGAGTCCTTCCGGGACATGCTCTCGAGTATGCTCGATCTCTACCTTTCCACGATCAGCAACCGGATGAACGAGGTCATGAAGATGCTCACCATCATCGCCACGATCTTCATTCCCCTGACCTTCATTGCCGGCATCTACGGGATGAATTTCGATTTTATGCCGGAACTTCACTGGAGATGGGGGTATTTCGCCGTGTGGGGCGTCATGCTGGCGGTCGTCCTGGTCCTGCTGGTCTACTTCAAGCGGAAACGATGGCTGTAAAATGCTGGGATGCCGGGAGGCTGGGAGGCCGGCAAGCGGAAAAAGTGGAAACCGCTGCCGTATACCCATCGGAGACTCCGGAGGAAACATGAATCGCTTTTGTACGTTGCTTGTCGGATGCATCGCGGCTTGCTTTTTTTTCTTTCCTGCGCCGGTGCACGGCGGGGAAATCGTACTCAAAAACGGCGACCGGATGACCGGACGCCTGGAGAAACTCGAGGAGGGAAAGCTGACCCTGGCAACCGACTATGCCGGAGACATCCAGGTCGAATGGGCCCAGGTGTCGTGTTTTTCCACGGACCGGGAGCATGAGTTCGGCCTTTCAGACAGCACCGTCGTGCGGGGAAAGGCCCGCTGCATCGGTGAGGGGCTGATCGAAATCGGCCAGGACGACGCCGACGGCTACCGGCGCCTGGCGCTTTCGGATCTGGCGGCGGTCAATCCACCCCCCAAGGTGCGGTACAAGGGAAATCTCACGGTAGGGGGAAGCGCTTCGACGGGAAACACCGATTCCCGCGCCCTCTATGGCGCCGGGCGGCTGGAGGTACGCTCGGAAAAACAGCGGGCCACGGTGAGTGCCAAGGGCAACTACGCAGAGACCGACGACACCGTTACGTCGAGAAACGCCTCGGGGTCCGGGAAATACGACTATTTTCTGTCGGAAAAGCTCTTTGCCTACGGCCAGACCCTCTTGGAGCAGGACCGGCTTCAGGACCTGAACCTTCGCTCCACCCTCGGCGGCGGGCTTGGCTACCAGTTTTTCGACACGAGCCGGCTCGGCCTGTACGCTGAAGCGGGCGCCTCATACGTGAAGGAGGATTACGAAGGCGCGGAAAACCGGGGCTACGCATCGGGCAGGTGGTCGGTCGGCGTTACCTGGCAGATCATCCCGGATCGTATCCAATTTTTTCATCTCCATGAGGGATACGTCAGCCTCGAGGACGCCGAAGACTTTTACTTCCGATCCGAGCAGGGGCTGCAGCTGCCCCTGATCGGCAACTTCTACTGCAACATCCAGGTGGATTACGACTATAAAAACAGGCCGGCGCCGGGCAAGGAGAAAGAAGACCTTCGATACATGCTCGGGCTGGGATATTCTTTTTCCAATTAGGGAAAGAGGATGGATATGGTGGAAAAATCGCAAATCAACTATCGGCTTCTGGTGGAAAACGCCAACCAGGCGATCGTGGTCGCCCAGGACGGGGTTCTCAAGTTTGCCAACGCCGCGGCCGAACGGCTCATCGGATACGAGGCCGCGGAGCTGATAAACCGGCCTTTTACCGAATTCGTGCACCCCGGCGACCGGGAGATGGTCGCCGAACACCACCGAAGGCGGATGGCGCGCGAAGAGACTCCGGAACCGTATGAAATGAGGGTCGTCGACAACCAGGGAAACACCCGATGGTTTCTCAACGACGGGACCCTCATCGGATGGGAAGGCAGAACCGCCTCTTTGATCATTTTTTCGGAAACCACAGAAAGCCGAAAGCACCGGGAACGGATCCGGAGGCTGAGCCGGCGGCTGCTTTATGCCCAGGAAGCCGAGCGCCGGATGATTTCCAGCGAATTGCACGACCGCGTCGCCCAGAACCTTTCGGCGGCGAAGATGGCCTGCGACAGCATGGCCGGAAAAAAAGCCGAGAGCTACCCTGAAGATGCCCGGGTGCTCAGGGAGGTTTCCGAGCTGATTCAAAAAAGCCTTTCGGCGGCCAGGGATCTTTCCTACGAAATGAGTCCGCCGGGGTTGGCCGAACTGGGGATTGCCGCAGCGATTTCCAACTTCTGCCATGACTTTGCGGAAAAGACCGGAATCAAAGTCGACTTCAAGGCGGCCGGCATGCAGGATTGCCCCCTGCCCCTTCTGGTCGGCATCTCGATCTACCGGTCGGTCCAGGAGGCGATGAACAACGTGCGAAAGCACGCCCAGGCCTCCCTGATTACCGTGCGTCTGGTGCGGGCCCATCCATACATCATTGCCCGCGTCGAAGACGACGGCATCGGATTCGACGTCAAAGAGGGAATGAAAATTTCTGCGACCGAAAGGCGCATGGGGCTTTTCAGCATCCAGCAAAGGGCTCAGTTGATGGGCGGCGACCTGTCGCTGCGGTCGGAAAAGGGAAAGGGAACCCGGCTTGCGATCCGCATGCCAGTGGAGGAGTAGCGCCGTGAAACCGAAAAAGACGGTCATATTCATCGACGATCACCCGGTGTTTCGAAAGGGATTGAAAGCCCTGGTGGCGGAGGGAAAAACTTATGATGTCCTGGGGGAAGCCGGCAGCGCCGGAGAAGGGCTGAAACTGGCATTGGCGGTGCGCCCCGACATCGCCGTGGTCGATCTTTCCCTGCCGGACAGAAGCGGCATCGAATTGATCCGGGATCTCGTCCATCGGCTTCCGTCGTGTCGGGCGCTGGTGGTCAGCGTACATGAAAAGACCGACATCATTGCAGACGCCTTTCGGGCCGGTGCAAGAGGATACGTGGTCAAGGACTCGGCCGAGGGGAGCATCCTGGCGGCCCTCGACGCGCTGGCCGAGGACGAATACTACATGGACAGCGCCGTGTCGGCCCAGGTGGTCAAAAACATTCTCCGGCGCCAGACGCGCAATATCCAATTGACCGACGGCCGGTATGAGAGCCTTACCGCTCGGGAGCAGGAGGTCATGTCCCTTCTGGCCCAGGGCAGAACCGTTCGGGAAATCGCCGAAAAACTTTCCATCAGCCAGAAGACCGTCGAAAACCACCGGTCCAACATCTACAGCAAGCTGGACATCCACAGCTCCATCGATCTGGTCAGGTTTGCCGTCAAGCTGGGCATCGTCGACATGGATCTGTGGAAATAGCGCCGAGTCACCCCTGCCGTCCCGTTCCCTACGCAAAACCCCGACTTCGACCGAAGTTTCATACGAGCCCCGCCGCTGGCCGCTGGGGCGTCCAGATTGATCAAATATGAAACTTATGTCGAAGCCCCTGCCGGTGGAGGGACGCGCTCTGTCGCGTCCGTGTTGCCAGCAATGACCCAATGCCGGCCACGACGGAGCGTGGCCCTCCAACCCCCAAAACCCAAAACGGGGACAGGTCGGTTTTTGCCGCCGGCTTCGGCCGAAGTTTCATACGAGCGCCGCCGCCGGCCGGCTGCGCCGACCAGTTTGATCAAGGGTGGAACTATGCCATTTTGGCCTAGTTTCACATAAGCGTGTCTTTGGCACGTTTTGGCAGTTTTCCCCAGGCGTTTCCCCATGCACGGGAAACACTCGCACTTGCCGGTTGCTCCTGGCAGATATCGAAAGGTCGCCACGAGATTTTCAGTTGCTTTTCCCGGCCGTTCAGGCTCGACCCGGGAAACGATACCGCTGCCGGGAGATTTCCCCAGCAAAATGAGGCTTCCGTCCCATGGACGCGCCTCTTGCATTCGTGAGAAGGTGTTTCAAAGAAGAAAAAGGCGTTTCCGAGGCGAACGTCGATCGCCGGAATACCGGCGACCGAATACATACCCTTACAAACCGAACTCGATGTCTTTTACTGGATCGCGAAAACCGATGCCCAAGACCCCGGCGGCCGATTCCTGCAACCTGCTTCGACTCGTCCGCAGCATCCAGCGCAAGGAGGGCGAAAAGGGGTGCTTCGGGTTGTACAACAGCCAGTGCGGGCACGAAGTCTGCCCATGGAAGGAGTTCTGCATCAACTGGAGACGAAAAGAGACCGAAGAGCGCCCGGCAGGTAAGGCTTTTTCCGAGCTGGAAAACCATAAACGGTAAACGGTGGCTAGGGGGTGCTGTGTCAAGGCCCCCCTCGAAACCTGAAGGGAGAAGATTATGGTACTTGCTGCGGCCCACCCCAACCATCATATGCCTTCGGGTTTTGAAAAAAGAGAGTCGCAGCGCAGCCAGATCACGGCCTCAGTTGCCTTCAGCTGCTTTACCGCCGGAGATACCCATCGCATTTTCCAAGGCGCCGTCCGGAACTGCGCCGAGGGCGGATTGCAGATCGAGTCGAACAAGGGTTTCAGCAAGGGAACCATCTTGCTGATTCGAATGATCAAGTGCCCGTTTTACCGGCTGGCGCCCGAAGTGGCCGAAGCGCTTCGCACGATATTGCTGGCCGAGGTCAAGTGGGTCCGGTATTTCGAAGATGTCCGAGGAAATCGCTGCAGCATGGGGGTGCACTATCTCTGAAGAAAGTCGCCCCGATCATGCGCCCGTCGGTTCGGGAAGACTGTATAAGCGGCGGAAACCGCACTCGAGAAGCGCTGAAGGGGCATCGTTCACAAGAGAGGACCGATGTCGGGATCCCGTCCTGAAATCGTCGGCGATCGAAGCGCCGCAGAACCCAGAATCCTGGTGGTCACACCGGAGGTGTCCTATTTGCCGGAGCAGATGGGCAGCGCCTCTCGTATGGTCTCGGTCCGGACCGGGAGCCTTGCCGATCTTTCGGCGGGTCTGATCGGTGCGCTGCATGAACTGGGCGCCGACATTCATGTGGCCATTCCCAATTACCGGAACATTTTCCGGAGCCGGTCGGCCCAGGGAGCGGGCCAGGACCTGATCCCCAGGATCGGACCGCTGGCCGAGGATCGAATTCATCTGGCCCAGGACCGGGCATTTTTCTACCCCACGAAGCTGACTCCCCACCAGGGATGGGAGGCCGTCAAGATCGCTCTGGCCTTCCAGCGGGAGGTCATCAACCAGATCATCCCCGAAGTCAAGCCGGACCTGGTTCACTGCCACGACTGGATGACCGGGCTGATTCCGGCGATGACACGGGAGCTGGGGATTCCCTGCCTGTATACGTTGAGCAACCTGAACACGGCCAAAGTGACGCTTTCGAACATCGAGGAGCGGGGCATCGATGCCGCCTCGTTCTGGCAGCACTGCTACTATTCGAGAATGCCCGCCGGATACGAGGAGACGCGGAATTCGAATCCGGTCGACATGCTGCTCAGTGCCGTTTTCTCAGCCCACTTCGTCAATGCGGCCAGCCCCTCGTTTCTGGCTGAGGTCATCGAAGGCAGAGCTGCCTTTGGCGATCCTGTCGTTGGCGTCGAGCTGTCGAACAAGGCCGGCGCCGGCTGTCTGGCAGGCGTCTCCCACGCCCCGGACCCCTCTTTTGACCCCTCCCGGGACGGCGCCCTCTACCGCCGATACCGCAGTGAAGACCACTTTATCGCCAAAGCGTTCAACAAGCTTCACCTTCAGGAGATCCTCGGGTTGACCATCGATTCGAAGGCGCCTGTGTTCTTCTGGCCCACACGGCTTGACAGCGTCCGGCCCGGGGTTTCACTGATGGCCGGAGTGCTTTCCTCGATCCTGGAGAAGTACGAAAGCCACGGGCTTCAGGTCGTTTTCATCGCCGATGGAGACGGGCAGGCCTTGATGCGGCGGATCGCTGCCGGCTGCGGTGCGCAACGCCGCGTCGCCGTCTACGGATTCGACGCGAAGCTTTACCGGCTGGGGTACGGCGCCGCAGACTTTGTCCTGGCGCCGGTTCTGGTCGAACCCTGCGGCATTCCGTCCCGGATCGGCCAGCGCTACGGGGCGCTTCCGGTCGGATACGACGCCGGCGGCACCCACGATGCAGTCACCCACCTGACGCCGTCTGCTGGGAGTGGAAACGGCTTTCTGTTTCGGTTTTTTGTCGCCGACGGCCTCACGTGGGCCGTCGACCAGGCCATGGCCTTTTTCGGTCTCGGACCTGCGGCAAGGGAGCGACAGGTCCAAAGGATCATGACACAAAGCATGGACCGGGACGATCCTTACAAGACCGCCTTTCAATATATCGATCTATACAGCCGCATGCTGCGCCGTCCGCTGGATCATTTGAAATCTTCGCGGCGCGCCGCAGAAGAGCCGGGGGCGCAGACGGCGGCGGCATGATCGATTGTCCGGGTCCCTCCGGCGGCCTCGGCAGCCAAGCCGTCGCGGCTTGGCGCCGGGGTTGAAGGGCCGCCATCACGCTCCAGATCGCTTCCGGTCCCCGGTGCCGTGCCCCATCCCCCGGTCCGGCCTTTCCGTTGACAAAAAGGGAAAAATTTTATACCCCGACCCAGGCGATGAAGATGGTCCGGCCGGATCGGAAGATGGCGGCCGATCTTTGAAAAACAGGACTCATTGGCGAAGTTGGGAGGCCAAGCCCTGGCCGAAACGCCCCCTATCCGGATTTTTTCTCTCCGGCGGGGCCTTTGACGCTGCGCATCGGACGGGCAGACCAGGCTTGCCGGCCGTGGAAGCCGCCAAGGCAAAGAACCGCGACTGGCGCCGATCAACATGACCTCTTGACCCTGGAACAATCGATGGAAGGCTGCCATGGAGCGTAGGATGATCCCATGGTCGATTTCATAGAGATTTTGGAGATATCGCTGTGCTGATGGAACAGCTGTTAACACCAAATCAAGAAAGGGGCAAAGTATGGAAGTGTTGCTGATCATGATCGCGGCGTTTGTCGGCTATCTCGTGATGTACCAACTCTACGGCCGGTATATCGGAAGTAAAATCTTCGCCTTGTCGAAGACGGCCGTCCCGCCGTCGGTGGAGATGGAAGACGGGGTCGATTACGTGCCGACCAAAAAAGAGGTGATTTTCGGGCACCATTTTACCTCGATCGCCGGCACCGGTCCGATCGTCGGGCCGGCCATCGCCATCATCTGGGGGTGGCTGCCGGCGCTTTTGTGGGTGTTCGTCGGCAGCGTGGTGATGGGCGCGGTGCACGACTTCGGCGCCCTGATCATCTCCATGCGGAACCAGGGCAAATCGATTTCCGACTACACATCCAAGTATGTCAACAGCCGCACCCGTTTCCTCTTTTTTCTCATCGTTTTTCTGGAGTTGTGGATCGTGATCGCCATCTTCGGCCTGGTGATCGCGGTGATCTTTGGGATGTATCCGCAGTCCGTGGCCGCGGTCTGGGTCGAGGTCCCCATCGCCATCGGCCTGGGCTACCTGGTCTACCGGAAGGGCAAGGGGGTGCTTGGGCTGTCGATTTACGCCATCTTGCTCATGTACCTGTTCGTTTTCCTCGGGCCGTACATCCCGATCAAGATGCCGGCGGTCGCCGGCATCCCGGCGACCGGTGTTTGGACGATCATCCTGCTCGTCTACGCGTTTATCGCCTCGGTGCTGCCGGTGACGACCCTGCTTCAGCCCCGGGACTTTATCAACTCGCACCAGTTGGTCATCGCCATGGCCCTGCTTATTTTGGGCGCCCTCGTCGCCGGGTTTTCCGGCCGCCTGGAACTGGTGGCCCCCGCCGTGCAGGCAAGCCCTGAAAAGGCGCCGAGCATGTGGCCCTTTTTGTTCATCACCATCGCCTGCGGGGCCATCTCCGGTTTTCACTCCCTGGTTTCCTCCGGCACCTCGGCCAAGCAGGTGCGCAATGAAACCGATTCCCTGTTCGTCGGCTACGGTTCGATGCTCATGGAGGGCGCGCTGGCCACCCTGGTGATCATCGCCGTGGCGGCCGGGATCGGCATGGGCTACACGACCAAGGCGGGCGAGACCCTGACCGGGGTTGCCGCATGGACCACCCATTATTCTTCCTGGGCGGCCGCCGCCGGCCTGGGATCGAAGATCACCGCCTTTGTGGACGGCTCGGCCAACATGATCAACACTCTGGGCATCCCCAAACAGTTCACCCTGGCGATCATGGCCGTTTTCGTGGCCTCCTTTGCCGGCACCACCCTGGACACGGCGACGCGGATTCAGCGCTATGTGCTGAGCGAGCTGTTCACGAGCCTGAAGCTCGATTTTCTGACGGAAAGATACACGGCAACGGCGATCGCCGTGGGCAGCGCCGCGATCCTGGCCTTTGCCACCGGCGCCAGCGGCGCAGGCGCTCTGAAGCTCTGGCCGCTTTTCGGGGCGGTCAACCAGACCCTGGCGGCGCTGGCCCTGATCATCATCACGGTCTATCTCAAGGGCCGGGGAGGGGTAAAATGGATGGTTGCCGGCATTCCCGCCGTGTTCATGGCGGTGATGACGCTCTGGGCCGCCGTCATGAACCAGGTCCACTTCGGGCACGCGCATAACCTCCTGCTGCAGGCCATCAACATCGTCATCATCATTGTCGCCGCCTGGATCGTCATCGAGGGCGTGGTCAAGTTCTTCCAGACCGAGGGGACCGCTCATATGGACGAGGAGGTGGTGGTTACGACGTAGCCGGACAATCGAAACCGATGCTTCGGGACCGGGCGCCTTGCAAGGCAAAGGTCGATGGGTGACTGACCCGATTCGACCCGATTCGATCCACGGCCCCTGGCTCCGATGGAAACACCGCTGCTCCGGCGGCCGGCCGAAAGGCCGGCC
>JAIPEL010000079.1 GCA_021737185.1 Desulfobacterales bacterium
GGCCTGACCCGGGCAGACGAAGCCGCCGCCTGCGAGGCGGCCGGCGCCGATGCCATCGGCTGCGTTTTTTTCCCCAAAAGCCCCCGGTGCATCACGGCGCCCCAGGCGGCAGAGATCCGAAGAGGCCTGAAGAGATCGACAGCCCTGGTCGGCGTGTTCGTAGACGCTCCGGCCTCCGATATTCTGCGCATCCGGGACCGGACCGGCATCGACTGCGTCCAGCTTCATGGAAAAGAGCCTCCGGAACTGATCGAGTCGCTTGTCGCCGAAGGACTTTCCGTGATCAAGACCCTTTTTGCCAACGCCTTTCCCGCGATGAGCGAAGCCGATCGGCTCCCGGCCCATGCCTTTCTCGTGGAATGCGCCGGCGGGCCGCTTCCCGGTGGAAACGCCCTGGCATGGGACTGGTCCCAGGCAAAGGCGCTCGGCGCAAAATATCCGTTGGTCATTGCCGGAGGACTTACGCCGGCCACCGTCTGCCGGGCCTTGCAATCTTCTTTTGCCGACGCAGTGGATGTCAGCTCCGGGGTGGAGTTCAAGCCCGGGCGCAAGAACCTGGACCAGGTGGCCGCCTTCATCGACGAACTGGCCCGGTGCGCTGCGGATCTTCCTGAAACCCGAAACCGTCCCAGGAGAATATTTCCATGAGCCATGAACGTTTGATCCAACCTCGGCCCGAGGGTCCGGATGCCGGCGGCCATTTCGGGCCTTACGGCGGCCGCTACATCGCAGAAACGCTGATGCCGGCGGTGCTGGAGCTCGAGCGGGCATACAAGCGCATCTCAAAGGAGCCCGAGTTTACAACCCAGCTCGCAGATCTCCTGCGGAATTTTGCCGGACGTCCGACCCCTCTGTTTCACGCCCGCCGCTTGAGCCGGCACCTTGGCGGCGGCGAGATCTACCTGAAACGGGAGGACCTGACCCACACCGGCGCCCACAAAATCAACAACACCTTGGGCCAGACCCTTCTGGCCCACTGGATGGGAAAGAAGAAAATCATCGCCGAAACCGGCGCCGGACAGCACGGTGTGGCCACCGCCACGGCGGCCGCGCTTTTCGGCATGGAATGCAAAATCTTCATGGGGGTCGAAGACATCGAGCGCCAGGCGCCCAATGTCCGCCGAATGGAGCTTCTGGGTGCCGAGGTGCATCCGGTCGATTCGGGCACCGGCACTCTCAAGGACGCCATGAACGAAGCGCTGCGCTACTGGGTAGGCGCGGTGGAAGACACCTTTTATGTGATCGGTTCGGTCGCCGGTCCCCACCCGTACCCGATGCTGGTCAGGGATTTTCAGAAGGTGATCGGCGAAGAGGCCAGGGAGCAGATCCTCGCCGCCGCCGGCCGGCTCCCGGACCTCCTGATCGCCTGCGTCGGCGGCGGCAGCAATGCCATGGGACTGTTCTACCCCTTTTTGGACGATCCGGTGGAAATGGTCGGGGTGGAGGCCGCCGGAAAAGGACTTTCTTCCGGCAAGCACGCCGCCACCCTGTGCAGTGGTTCGATCGGCGTGCTTCATGGATCCAAATCATATCTGCTTCAGGACGCAGACGGCCAGATTACAGAAGCTCACTCCATTTCAGCGGGCCTCGATTACCCGGGCGTCGGTCCGGAGCACTCCCTGTTCAAAGACCTCGGCCGTGCCCGGTACGTCGCTGTCGATGACAATGCGGCCCTGGAGGCTTTTCACGCGCTGTGCGCCCTGGAGGGCATCATACCGGCGCTGGAAAGCGCCCACGCCCTGGCCTATGCGATGGTCGAGGCAAAGAATGGCCCGGCCGACCGGGTCATCGTCGTAAACCTTTCCGGCCGGGGAGACAAGGACCTGGGCATCGTGTCGTCGGTCATGGAGGAAAAAAGCCGATCATGAATCGCATCGAACATACATTCGCAGAATTGAAACACCGCGAAGAAAAGGCTCTGGTCGGTTTCGTCACCGCCGGGGACCCGGATCCGGAACGATCCTTTCAGATCGTACGGTCCATGTGCCGGGCCGGTCTGGACATCCTGGAACTCGGCATCCCCTTTTCGGATCCGACGGCCGACGGCCCGGTGATCCAACGATCGTCGGCCCGCGCCCTGAAGAGCAAGACGCGGCTTTCCCTGATCATGGAGATGACCGCCCGGCTGCGAAAGGAAACAGGCATTCCGATCATTCTGTTCTCCTATTACAATCCCATCCTGGCTTACGGGGCGGATCGCTTCTACGAAGAGGCCGTCGCGTCCGGGGCAGACGGCGCCCTCGTCGTCGACCTGCCCCCCGAGGAATCGGCCGAGCTCATCGCCGGATGGGATTTTGCCCGGTTTGCGCTGATTCGACTCATCGCCCCGACCACGCCTCAGCAGCGGATGAAAACCATCGCCGACGACGCGGCCGGATTTTTGTATCTGGTGTCCAAAACCGGCGTAACAGGCAGCGCCGGACTCGACACGAGTCTGGTCGGCGGCCAGGTCGACCGCCTTCGGGAGGTTACCGCTCTTCCGATCTGCGTCGGCTTCGGGGTTTCGACCCCCGAGGATGTGGCGGCCCTTTCCAGGATATCCGACGGGGTCGTGATCGGCAGCGCTTTTGAACGGCTCATCGAGGAAAACATCGACAGCCCGGACCTTCCGGAAATGGTCGGGGACCAGACCCGGATCTACAAGAAAGCCACCAAATCCGCTGACGCGGATTTGTAGAAAGCGGCTTTGCCGCTTATAAAAAAAGCAAAATACTGAGTGACGGGCTTGTAACGCGTAAATTATTGAAATTAATATAGAATAAATTCTTCTCGATATTTTTTGATTGACAGGACCGCCAAATTTCGATATTATTTGTTTCAACAATTCGGCCCCTTTTGTAAGGTTATGTCAGGCTCTTTCCTCTGGCGAAAAGCCATCCCGACCTCGGGATGGCTTTTCTGCTTTCTGGAGGCGTTCAGTGAGCGTCAAGATCACCATCTTGATTGCCTATTTTCTCATGGTGCTGGCCGTCGGCTTCATCGCCCGGACCCGCTGGAAATCACCGCCGGAAACCTATTTTCTGGCCGACCGGAAGCTCGGGACGATGGTCCTTCTCGGCACCATGGTGGCGACCAACTTTTCGGCATTTACGGTGTTCGGCACCTCCGGGGCCGGCTATCGAGACGGGTACGCTTTTTTCCCCATCATGGGATTCGGCACCGGCTTCATGGCTTTGACCTTCTGGGTCCTGGGCCGCCGGATCTGGAAACGGGGCTGGGACCGGGGGCTCGTCACCCCTCCGGAGCTGGTCACCGACATGTACAACAGTCCCCTGCTTTCCTTTCTGTTTTCCCTGGTCATGATCGTCTTTACCATCCCCTACCTGGCCCTGCAGCCCATGGCCGCTGGCTACGTGCTCGAGGAGCTCGTCGGGCTTCCCTATTTCGGCGGCTGCCTACTGGTCACCGGGATCATCGTCGTCTACACCCTTCGTGGCGGGATGCGCGCCGTTGCCTGGACCGACGTGTTTCAGGGCACGCTGATGTTTCTGCTTCTGCTGGCGTCCGTATTTATCGTAGCCGCGCACCACGGCGGCTTTGTCGCCGCCCACCAGAAGGTATTGGCCACCTCTCCCGAACTTTTCTCCCGGCCAGGAGGATCGGGAAGATACACCCTCGGCATTTGGTTCAGCTACATGCTGCTGTGGTTCTTTTGCGACCCGATGTTTCCGCAGCTCTTTCAACGGTTTTTTTCGGCCAGGGACGAACGCAGCCTGTCAAAAATCATGCTGCTTTATCCCCTGGTCTGCACCGTGGTATTTTTCCTGCCCATCGCCGTCGGGGTCATGGGAACACTGTCTTTTCCCGAACTGGCCGGAAAAGAGGCCGACCGGATCCTTCCCATGGTGCTGACCCGGATTTCCGGAGATGCCATGGCCGCCCTGGTCATGGCGGCTGGTCTGGCGGCCCTGATGTCGACCATGGATTCCCAGCTGCTGACCCTTTCCTCCATCTTCAGCCGAGACATCGCCCCGATGGCCGGGGCGGAAAAAGCAAACGACAGCATCGTCGGGAGAATTTTCGTCGTTTTCCTGAGCCTTGCCGGGCTTGCCCTGGCTTGGAATCCCCCGGCCACGATTCTTCAGATCGCCACCCAGACCTTCACCGGCCTGGCCGTGCTGTTTCCCACGGTGATTTTCGGACTCTATCTTCGCCGCGTCTATCCGATGGCGGCCATCACCTCGATTCTGTGCGGCGAAGGGCTGCTCCTGCTCTTTTATTTCAAGAAGCTATCCGCTGGACCGTTTTTGCCGGTGATCTGGATCATGGCGGTTACATTCGCCGTTTATCTGGCGGTGCACGCCTTCATGACATTCAAGGAAAAAAGACTGAGCATCGGCATTCCGGCCTGGCTTCAAAGCCGCTATTTTTACCTTTTGGCGGGGATTTTTTTACTCGCGATCGATTTCTGGGCGTGGGGTAAGCCGGGACCGATGGTGGGGGGAATTCCGGCATGGATCTTTTACTTCATCCTGCTGTCCGGCCTTCAAACGGCGGTGATGGTGTTTTGGGTGAAACGCACAGCGAGGGCCGAGGAATATGATAGACCGGAAGCACGGACATCATGACCCAGTGAAAAGAACAATTCGAAATACGATTTATTTCGGAACATGCCTGGATGCCCGCCTCCGCGGGCATGACGGCTTTTTGCCTAAGAAATTTCCCGACCCTTGAGGTATTTGAAATTCGGTTTACCGGTTCTCTATAAAATTCCAGTTGCATCCAGCCGGCGGCCAATGGGTGTCGGCTCGGATGCCGGGCAACTGTCTGAGCCAGTTAGGCCGCGTTGAGACGGCCGCGACGTGATCGTTACGATGCGTCAAATCACTCCGGTTCGCTGGGATTTCAACCCGAAGAACCCGGCAACGGCCGTCTCTACGCAGCCTTGATGGTGAGTTTTGTCCGGCAGGAGAGTCGACGCCCATTGGCCGCCGGCGCCCACCCTGTATCTTTGCAGATAACCGCATTCGGTTATTCGATATTGTTTCGAATTTCGTGCTTCGGATTTATATATTTGCCACTGGACCATTCAACGAATCGACCGATCAACTTTTCTTCTTTTCCCTGGCAGCAAATTATCCATTTCGCGGCATCATGAATCCCGAAAGTTGAATTTTTAATGTTCGGGCTGACGCAAAGCCTGCCTCTACAAATAAATCAGAGTGCGGTCCCGGTTTTTGGGGACCGCACTCTGATTTATTTGATCATGATCAGGAGCATCTTGAACTGCTCCTTGGCCTGCAGCGCATGGGGCACGTTTGCCGGCATGATGATCATGTTGCCGGCGCCGACTGTCCGATCTTCTCCTCCGATCCGGACCTCGGCGCTGCCGTCGAGCACCTGGACGATGGCGTCAAACGGCGCCGTGTGCTCGGACAGTCCCTGTCCCCGGGCGAAGGAAAAGAGGGTTACATTGCCGCTTTCTTTTTTCAGAATCGTTTTGCTCACCACCGAATCTTCGGCGTAGGCAATGCCGTCTGTTAGATGAAAGGGCGTTCCCTTGGCGATGGTGCTGCCGTTTTCCGTCATGGTGTCTCCTTATAGCGCTTGTCATTTGATCAAAGCAGAAATTCCGCAAAGCCGTTGATTTTTTTACCATAAAATCAATGAAAACAATAACCACTCCGGCAAGGCTGTCAATTTTGAATCACCTCGGCACGGATGCCTTGTACAGCGTTCCGTTGCCGGTGATGCGGTAGACCGGGGCTGCGGCCGGAACGAGAAAAGACGCTCCTCTTGTCACCATCGATTGATGCCCGCCTTCCTCGAGCAGGTTCAGTCGGCCTGCCGTACACAGCAAAATTTCGGCGCTGCGGTGCTTTTGGCTTTCGTGCGTGTCGCCGTCCTTCACATCGATCACCGAAAGGGCGAACTCCTCTGTTCTTGACGGGAACACCCGCTCGCTCGCGCTCACCGGTTCCGCCTCCAGGATGTCGAGCTGCCGGGATTCGAAATTGAGCACCTGCAGCAGCTCGGGCACATCCACGTGTTTGGAGGTCAGCCCTCCCCGAAGGACATTGTCGGAACTGGCCATCAATTCGATTCCGGTCCCTTCCAGATAGGAATGAAGCTCCCCTGCTTCCAGAAACATCGCCTGGCCGGGTCTCAAGCAGACAAGGTTCAGGAAAATCGGGGCGAGAATGCCGATATCTCCGGGATATCTTCGCTGCAGAGAACTGATCCAGCGAAACACCGGATCGTCCGCCTCTACGACCCGCGCAAGGTCACCGACCTCGGCAGTCACCCGTTTTTTCCGTGCCGCGTCCATGGTCATCAGGGATTCGAAAAACGTCTTCAGGTCCCCCCTTCGCAAAAGGGCTTGCTCGTCGTCCAGGCTGCTGACCTCCAGCCTGGCAAAATAGTCGAGAATGTCCCCGATGTCGCAAAACCCGTTGAGCCCCCAGAACCGCGTCAAGGCACAAATACACTCCGGCTTGTGGTTGTCGTCTCTGTAGTTGCGCTCGGGGGCATCCAGAGCAATTCCCATCCGGTTTTCTCTTTCAAACCCCTGCCTTGCCTGGTTCCGATCGGGGTGGGCCTGGATCGAAAGCGGCTCGGCCGCCGCCAGGACCTTGAACAGGTAAGGCAAACGAGCGCCGAAACGCTTCGCTGCGGCGGTACCGAGAATCTGATCAGGGTATCGGGCGATGAGATCCGACAGCGGAAGGGTTTTCCCCTCCCAGACCACGGTAGACGAGGCCTTAAGGTGAGCGCCCATCCACAGTTCGGCCTGGGGGCCTTCCGAAGGACTGTATTCGCCTAAAAGTTCGGCAATGGCCGTTTTTGAGCCCCAGGCATAGTCGAGTACCGGGTTTTTCAAAAAAAGAATTCGTTTCATGACGCGGCCTTTTTACTCTTTTTTCGGTATTTCAACTAGGCAGAAATCTACCGTCAAAGACGGACGATTTGCAAGAAATTTTGCCCGGCCGGTTGGCCGCCTGACAAGCCCTTTCGAGTGAAATTGAGATCCAATCGGAAAGATGGCGAGATCGGCCGGCCGCCGCCGCGCTGCGGGAATCGATGCCACGAAGTCCTCTGGCATTGACTCCCGCAGCGGGATCAGGGTACAGTCTGTGCGCTGCAAGCCATAGGCATTCTCCGGCCCCGGCCGATTTCAGCAGGTGGGAAAAAGACCATGGACATGGATCATCTCTCGAATATTGTCCTAAGTTTTTATTATGCGCACAAAATAGGCGTGATCATCGGCGTTGTGGTGCTGGTCATTTTGATTCTTATCAAGCCCAAACCGATGCTCAGGGCCATAGGCATTCTGCTTGCCCTCGCCGTCGCGGTCTACATCGTCATGTTGATCATCGATGTGACCTTTTCAGGGGTGGAAGTGAAAGAAAAAATGATTCACAAATCCGAATAGCACCCGCTTCAGGCTGTCCGGTCGAGAACGTCGGAATGCTGTGGCCGGGATGTGAAGAGGAAAAGTACCGACATGGGCCTTCTCAATGCGCTTGAGCAAATGCTGCTTCGCTACAAAAGGGGAAAAGAGCAGGTCGATCTCAAGGAGATCTTTTGCAAACGCAGCGACGATCAATACATCGAACGATTCAGAACCGCGGCGGTCGGTGTGGAATACAGCAACATCGATGGAAGCGACCGCCAGGAAGCCTTGAAAAAGCTCAAGGTCGGGGAAAAGGTCCGGCTGATATGGGATGGGGGCGGTCAGGGCGGCAATGACACCGTCTATCTGGTCAGAAAAGGACTCAGCCATGAACTGGCCATGGCGGACTGCTTCGGCCGGCTAAACGACAAGGCGGCGGCCGATGTCATCCGGCGCCTCACCAAGGAAAACGTGGTCACTGCGGCAAAGGTGGCCAAGATCCAGGGCGGCACCCGAAAGCGGCCCAAGCTGAGCTGCGTACTGGAGCTCAGCACCTATCCTGGGCCTAAAAAAAAGACGGCCAATTGAAGCTCAGCCACAAAGAATTCGAGCGGATCGTGGAAGGGGCGCTTGCCAGGATCCCCCAAGTGATCCGCGACCATCTGCAAAATCTGGCGATCTCCATCGAAAAGCGGCCGGACGCCGAGCTTCTCGAAGAGATGGGGGTTCCCCCCGGGGAAACCCTGTTCGGAGTATATACTGGAATCCCCTTGCCGGAGCGCTCTGCCATCGAACCGCCCCTCTACCCTGACACCATTCTGATCTTCAAGGAGCCCCTCGAGCTGTATTGCGAAACCATCGAAGAGCTTCAAGAAGAGATCGAAATAACCGTGGTCCACGAAGTGGCTCACTACCTGGGCATCGACGACGATGCGCTTTTCGACCTCGGCTACGAGTGAAACCGGATGAAACGGCTGGCCGCCATCTTTTTCCTTGCTGCGGGAGTTTTCACCTGGCTGGCGTTCAAGAGCGAAAGCCCGGGCCGGAGAAAGCGTCTCGCCGCCGCGGCCGCCGTATGCTGGATAATCGTCGTCGTCGGATTCCTGGTGTAACCTGCAGCCCATGATCCGAAACTGATCCAAATCCCGTCTCGTCTCCATGGAGCCATTGAGCCTCCCCCTTTTCTGTCTTATTGTTCTGGTAACGCCATCAGTATGCCATGGTCTGTGGGCCGAACCGGTCCTATCTATGGATCCTATCCCGGGAAAAGACTCTTCCTGACCCAATTCTCAACCGGCTGACGGAAAAGGCCCGGGAGCTGGGATTTGCCGTGGACGAACTCATTTATGTGACCCAGGACCGGAAGGACGGATAGGCGCTTCATTCATTCATCATTCATGTACTCTTATGCCTGCTCCTGAACCCGCTGGGAGGCTGGGATAAAAATAGATGTCCGATGTCTGATGTCCGATGTCAGCAAGAAACGCGGGCTTCGGACATTTTACCTCTGGAATAAAAGCGTCCCAGCCTCCCGGCTTCCCAGCCCTTGTCGCGGCGAAGCCGCATTTTATAAAAGCGTGAAGCGATTTTATTAAAAGTAGTACGCCAGCCATCCGTAGACACTGTCTGCGGGGCGGATGGTGTAAGGGGTGCCGGGAATTGAAATCTCACTGTATTCACTCCCCTTGGCCCCCCAGACGACATTTCCACCGAGCAGCAACTGCAGGTCTCCGGTGACATCCCAGGTCAACCGGGGCTGGAGCACGCCCGATGGGTCTTCCACATTGGTGATCGCCGTGAATAGCATGTTGACCAGGGGATGGACCTCGATCCTGAGGTGGCCGGCTAGATAGGACCGGCCCAGGGTGAAGAGTTCACCCCTGGCGATGCGGGCGGTGATTGTCGGGTCGGACAAGGCCTCTTGGTAATCGTCTTTCCCCACCCCACTGTAGAAAAACTCGGCAAATCCGTAAACGTTTTTCTTCCACCAGATCCAGGAATAGTCGATGTTCGCCACAAAGGAAGGGTAATCCCTGTCCGGGTTGTCCTGCGCCAGGTGGGTCCAGGTGACGTCGGCCCGCCAGGCGGCATCTCCGACGGTGCCGGCGCCGCCGAGCCCGAACACATAATCCTGGTAGTGCTTGGCCGCCATCAGGTCGAACTCTTCGGAGCCCTTGAACAGGTGACCTTTCAGCGCAAGGGAGGATTCGTCCCAGGTCACGTCGCCGTCATCCGGATCCCTTCGCGGCACGTAGAGCATCTGAACGCTGCCGGATGCGGCCACCGGCACCTGGACGAACAGCATGTCGTCTCCGAGCTTGTAGTCCCGCTCGATGTCTGTGGGGGAAAACGGGTTGAACAGGTCCATCGGGTTGAACAGAAAACCGTTTCCCCAGGTGACGGCCTGCCGCCCGGCGGCGGCGATGCCCCAATCGGGGGAAACGGTCAGAGCCAGCCGGTCCAGGCGATGATAGAGGACAAAGCCGTCTTCTTCTTTTACCACGCGGGTCAGGTCCATGAGCCGCCGGTCGTCTGAGGGAATGCCGGCAGGCGCCGCCCCTTCCGGAACCGAACCGCCGAAAAGCGCCGCCAGATCATCCCGGGCGTCAAGGGTGTCTCCTGCCGAGGCCGCCATTTCATAATGGGTTTCGAAGCGGACCCGGCTACCCCAAAAAAGCGTGTTCTTCAGCCGGCCCTCCAGACTTTCATCCAGGTAGGTCTCCGGTCCCACGGCACGGTAAACGGAGTCCTCATGTTGAAAAGAAGCTTTGGAGTGGACTTTCAGATGCCCACCCCACTCGGCTTCAATCGGAGCGGTTTTCCTCTCTTGCGCAGCCGCTGAATCCCCTGTTGAAAATACAACAGCCCATGAAAAAGAAAAAAGGGCGAAAAATAAAGACGCAACCAATCGAAAGCAAGAATCGGTCATTCGGAGTCTCATGAAACTTCAAGCAGTCTGTCTTGCTGCGGCAAAGCCGCCTCAATAAAATCGCGCAGCGATTTTATCTTTGCGCATCTTCGGCGACGGCGCCGTCTCTGAGCACCACAAGCCTCCGTGCATAGTCCATCACCATTTTGTCGTGGGTCGAAAATATGAAGGTGACCCCCTTGTCTTCGTTCATTTCCCGCATCAACTGCAGCAGGCCTTCACCGGTTTTGGAATCGAGATTGGCGGTGGGTTCGTCCGCCAGCACCATGACCGGGTTCGACACGATGGCCCGGGCCACCGCTACTCGCTGCTGCTGTCCTCCGGAGAGCTCAGCCGGGCGCCGGTCGTATTTGTCTTCAAGTCCCACGTCGTCCAGCATGGATCGGGCCCGCCTTCTTCTTTCGGCGGCGGGCACCCCCTGGAGCAACATGCAGAACTCCACGTTCTCGATGGCCGACAAGACCGGAATCAGGTTGTAGGATTGAAACACGAATCCCACCTTGTGAAGCCTAAGCTTGGCCAGCGCCGACTGGCTCATATCGTTCAGGAGCTCGCCGTCTACCGAAACGGTCCCCTGATCGGGAACATCGAGGCCGCCGAAGATGTTCAGCAAGGTGGTCTTGCCCGAACCGGAGGGACCGGCAACGGCGATGAACCCCCCTCTTTCGATTTCCAGGCTCACTGCCTTCAGGGCGGTGACCTTCACCCGCCCCTGGTCGTAGATCTTGGTAACGTCCCTGCATTCTACGATGTTTCGAATTGACTTCAACTACTCTCCTCGCAAAAAACAGTGTTCATTGTTTTCGTGTTTCGCAGGACGCAACCCCCCGTCTTAAAATCGCGCCGGCGGTTTTATGGGCGCGCCATCGCCTCTACCGGATTGATCCGGGCGGCTTTGACCGCCGGATAGAGGCTGACCGCCAATCCCATGAGAAAGACGGTCGCATTGGCCGTGAAGATATCCCGCGCCACAAGGACCGGGAAAATGATCCTGGACATGCCGGCAAATTCCATCCCGGCGGAAAACGCCGAAAGATCGATGCCGTTGACGGACAGGGCCCATACGCTGAGCAGACCGATCAGGTTCCCCGCCGCCATGCCAAGGACCAGGAGAAAAAATGATTCCGCCAACACCTCGACCACCACCAGGCGGGGCAGCATCCCCAGAGAGCGCATCAGACCGAACTCCCGGATTCGTTCGAACACGGCCATGAGAATGGTGTTCACCAGTCCGAACCCCATGGCGATGAACACGGCCAGAAACCATATGAAGATAAAGACGTCGTATATTTCTAGGGTTTCCCTCACGATGGGAAGCAGGTCTTTCCAGGTTTCGACGGTATAGGTGTCTTCCGGCAGGCGCTGCCGAAGGGATTCGGCCGCAGCTTCCACCTGGCGATGGGAGGGGAGCAGTACGGCCACCTCGCAGATGTCGTCACCGACCCCGAGCATTTTTCGGGAAGCGGCGATATGAACGAAGCCGAACTGCTTCTCGGTGCTTTCCAACTCCGCATCGAAGATTCCGACGATACGAAATGCCCGGGAGGCGATCTCTCCATTGGCATCCTGGGACATGAGCACCAGCTTGTTGCCGAGCCTGGTTTCAAACTTCCGGACAAAGGCCTCCCCGACGACGATGCCCAACGGATCCTCTTGCTGGAGGTACCGGCCCTGTCGGACGGCATCCCCGATAAAGGAAACAGCGGCCTCCCTGCCGGGATCGATTCCGACCAGGGTGATGCCGGCCGAATGCCGGGCATTGCCGGCAACGGCATTGACCCGGATCCGCGGGGTCCACCGGGCCCCTTCCGGAAGGATTTCCAGGGCATCGAGAACCGCTGCCGGGGAAGTGATTCGGTTTTCGATGACCGGATCGTTTCGGAATCCGGCCCGATGAACCTGGAGGTGACCGGTGAGGGTGGCGATCCCGTTTTGACGCATCCTGTCGGAAAAGCCGCGCATCAGCGCACCCAGAAAGATCATGGACCAGACGCCGATGATCACCGCCGTCAGGATCACGGCGGTCCGTCGCTTGTTGCGCCAGATATTTCGCCACCCCATCTGGAGGATCATCGGACCGCTCCATTGTCCGTTTTTTTTGAACTGCCACGAAGGGACTTTATACGGCAGTCAGTGCTTCCAGCGGCTTCAACCGCCTTACCTTGAGCGCCGGATAAGCGGCTGTGATCAGGGTGATCAGCAGCACGACCCCTGCACCGACGGACACGGAAAGCAGGGATAGCTGAGGGTAAATCCTCTCTGGAAGCCCGAACTCCCTGGCGATCTCTTCGGTGCCGGGAATCATGATGCCGTGTACCTGGAAGTAGGCGGTCAGCAGGCTTCCCACAAGAATTCCTACCGCGGAGCCGAGCAGGGTCATCGCCGCCGACTCGTAGATGAGCACCCGAGTGAGCCGGCCCGGGGTCGTGCCCACCGCCATCATCACCCCGAACTCCCGCTTTCTTTCGAAGATCGCCATCAAAAACGTGTTCAAAATAGAAAAGGCCACCACCACGATCAGAATCAGGTAAAAAATGAAGCCGACGATGAGGTCCATTTTGATCGCCTGAAGAAGGCCCGGGACCAGCTCCTTCCAGCCGAGCACCGCAAGGGATCGGCCTTTTTCGAGATTTCCAAGCGCCTCGGAGACCTCCTTTTTGGCTTGGGAGATGGTCTCCAGATCGGTGCAGATCACCACAGCGGCATGAACGGCCCCCCGCATGGCAAAGATCTCCTGGAAATCGTGCAGGGGAATATGGACCACGCTGCGATCGAATTCGTCCTGCCCGGAGCTGAAAATCCCCTTGACCGTGAGCACGGTGGCGGCGATCGACCCGTCGCGTCCCTGCCCCAGCACCACCAGTTCGTCACCCGGGCTTACCTTGAGATTTTCCGCCAGCAGGATGCCCACCAGTGCCTGGTTCGCATCGTCGTCAGCCAGGTACCGTCCTTTTCGGATCATGTCTTTCAGGGTGGAAACCGCCGCTTCTTTTTCCGGGTCGATTCCGGTCACCAGAACCCCGTAGGTGCGGTCTTTGGACGACACGAGCGAAAAGGCCTCGGCGCGGAAGGTGTAGGAAGCCACCGTTTCCGTCCGGGAAAGAATCTTTCCCACCGCCTCCGGGTCCGGCACGACTTTTCGAATATCTCTGTCTTCCTGGTATCCTTTGGCCTGGACCTGGAGGTGTCCGGTGTGGATCTTGACCGATGCGTTGATCATGGTCGCGTAGGAGCCGAACTGCCAGGAGAGCATGAAAACCAGCAGCAAGGTGGCGAAGGCCACCGCCGACATGGTCAGCACCGAGCGCCGGGGATTGCGCCAGATATTTCGCCAAGCCATCCTTAGGTCCACGATTTCACCACCGCTACATTCTTCCCGGATTTCTCAAAGAAGACACCGTAAACAGGCTTTGCGGAAGGCTCTCCTTGAATTCGAGCTCCAGGTATTCGAGCTGGGTGTACTCGCCTTCTACGTCGGCTTTTTGCATCCGCCAGATCCGGGGAAACTTTTTTCCGCCAAGCATCTCGATCTGTTCGCCGGTCATGGCTTTGACCAGCTCCATTTCCTCGTCGTAAAACTCCTGCCGCAGCATGATGTGGTCTTCTCGAATATGCAGCTTCTGCATCCCCCAGATCACCGGGGCCATCGGCTTGGGCATCGACTCGACGACGTATACTTTTTTCCCGTCGACGCTCTTTTCCGCGACCATCCTGTGATCATAATCGTCGATGATGCTGTCGGATTTGGCCAGGTCATTGTTGGAAAAATCCGACCCCATCCAGGCCTGGGACATCATCGAAGGCGGCAGTTTGATCACCCGGTTGACCTTCGGGTTGTAGGTCCACATGTCCGTTCCCCGCTTCAGGGTGCCGTTTCCCTCGTCCTTGGGCGGGTCGGTAATGTAAAACAGACTGTACTTCTTGCCCAGGGTCCATGCCTTGATCGTCATTTCCCGTTCCCAGTCGGGCCGGTGGATCGTCATCCGAACCCTGGAAACGGAGGCATCCCCGCGGTAGTATTTCACCGCGGCCTCGACGAGCGTCCTGGCCTCTTTGCCTTCGTCGGCGCTGCAAACCCAAGAAAAGATTCCGATCGCCAGCATCGCTGCCGCAAAGGCCCTTGAAAGCTTCATTGTTTTTCCTTTTAGAGCGCTTTTCAAAATAGGGATTGTCAAACAGCCGATCCATGACCTTGAGTTCGCTGGGCGCCAGTGCATATCAAGCTCTCTCAAACGGAACGGAAATTTGCAATCCCTATAACTGAAAAGTCCTGCAAGGGGAAGCCTGCTGCCGGTTGACTCAGGGTCTCGTCAAAGTCCAAAAATGGAGGGCCACGCTCCGTCGTGGCCGCCCGCGGTCGGACGCGACAGAGCGCGTCCCTCCAACGGTCGATACGACCGGCACCGCATCAATGGTTCGTCCGCTACGCGGACTTTGGCGGAGCCCTGCCGGTTGACTTTTGGCCGGTGATGGGAGATGAATCGAACCACGGACCGGGGCTCCCCGAGGCGCCGGGCCAAACAGGAGCACTTGCCGAGGATTCTCTCCATGAAGCCGAATCAACAAGAGCTCATTCGCCGATGGAACGACGAACTTTCCCGGGAAACGACGCTGGAAATGGTTCGCAGCAAAGACGACCGGTCCGCGGCCATGGCCGCCTTCTGCGAGGATCTGGCCTCCCTGGCCCCGAAGGTCTCCATCCGCCGAATCAAGTCCGACGATGAAGAACTGCCGGCCATCCGGCTCCTTCCCAACCTGATGTTTCACGGGGTGCCTTCTGAAAACGAACTGGAACCGTTTCTGGAAATCACGGCGGCCGTCGCCCAAGATCCAACGCCGGGTGATTTGGCCGGGGAGAAGCTAAAGGGCCTCGATCTGCCGGCAGCGCTCGAACTTTTTGTTGCGCCCCAGTGCATTCACTGCCCATCCATGGTCCGCCGGATTTCGCCGCTTGCGATAGACAGCAAGTCTGTGCTGCTGTCGATCATCGACGCGGAACTCTTCCACGAAAAAGCCGGCGAATACGGCATCCGGTCGGTGCCGACCCTGCTGCTCGACGGAAAATTCCGCTGGAACGGCGCCGTCCCGCTTTCCGATGTCACCCGCATGATCCTCAGCAGGGATCCGGCGAATCTGAGCCAATCCGCGATCTCGAGCTTTCTGCAGGAGGGGGAGGCCGGCAAAGTGACCGCGATGATGATCGAACACCAGACCGTGTTTCCGGCCCTGGTCGACCTTCTGACCCACGAGAAATGGCCCCGCCGGCTCGGAGCGATGGTGGCCATGGAGAACCTGGCCGAAGAGAATCCTTCCCTTGCCGCACGGGCCGTGCCCTCCCTCATGGATCGCCTCGACCATCTCACAGAAGACGTCAAGGGCGACGTCGTTTACATCCTGGGAGAAATCGGCGGCCCGGATCTGCTTCCGGTCCTTGAACGAATTGCCGCAGCCGCCGGAAAAGATTCGCCCGAACTGGCGGAAAGCGCAACAGAAGCCATCGAAAGGATCACCCGCAAATGACGCCAAACCGCCGGCGAATCCGGTTTTCCGGGGGCTGCCTCCTCGGGACGATTCTCTGCGCGTTGGCGCTTTTCTTGTCCGGATGTGCGGCCTCCGGCAGACCCGCCCCGTTGCCGCTTCCGGCAGGGGAGGCCATAGAAGACGGCGCCGCATTGGAGCGCGCCTGGTGGCGGGCAAGGATCCGGTTTGCCTGGCCCGAAGACGAAGACCCCCGCTGGTTTCTGGATCTTCTGGCCGCAGATCGGCTGATCAAACCGGTCCTCGTCCAACACCGGCACACCATCGGCGTGTGGCGCTTTCACCGGCGGGCGGTCCGCGACGCTTCCGGACACCAGTTCAGCTTCCGCTTTTTTTCGGATCTGGATACCGCCCGTCGCATATTTGCTCAAATGCAAGCAGACCCGTTGATTGCAAAGCTTTGCGCCGCCGGGCTGGTGGATGACGTGCTCTTCGACGATCTGCAGCGCGAACCGGACACCGAGATCGGCGCCACCAGCGATCCGATCTGGTCGACAGAGCTTCAAAGCGCATGGCCGCATTACATCATGGGGGTGAGCGCCATGTGGCTCGAGCTGATTCACCAGTCGGCCGGCGATGTTTCCCCGCCGACAGAATCGACGGAAGCGCTGCTGGCCTATTACCGGAATCTGGACCTGCGGATAAATGAAATCTGGCGGGACGAGGCCCAGCATGCCTTCTTGCACCACCTCAACGCCCTTTTCGGATACCAGCCCCTGATGATCCGGAAACTGATGAGGTTCTAACTGCGAATTCAACACCCTTGCCTCCGGCAAAGGTTCGATACGATGGCCGCGGCCCGACCTATACAAGGAAAAGCACGAAATTCGAATCTCGAATTTGGGTCATTTGAATTTGTTTCGGATTTCGATATTCGTGCTTCGGATTTATCAAACTGGTATTGCCGCGAGTGATCCTAAACCCGATGATGTAGCGTACTAAGCCCGGCATGTCTCAACTCTCTTTACTCTGGAGCCTCTTGCGCAGCCTTGGCGCCGGTCCCCTGAACCGGGCGCTGGTCGGGTGGAGAACCGAAGCGAAGATGGAGCCGGTGTCCTCCGCAGAGGCAGCCGCATTCGCCGCCGCCACCGGAGACCCGAACCCCGCCTATGCAAGGCCCGGAGGCCCTCTGCCCCCCCTGTACATCGCCAAGCTGTTCATGCCCTATTTGAAACAAATCTGGCAGACGCCTGAATTGAACCTGAACCTGCTTCGAATGGTCCATGCCGAACAGGCGGTGTACTGGCGCCGCATGCTGAAAAGCGGCGAACCCTTTTGGCTTGAAATGACCATCACCGACATCCGGGACACCGGAGCCGGCGAGCTGCTGGAAATCACCGGACGCTGCAGAATCGATGGTGAAACCGCAGTAAAAGGGGTGACCGGCCTGATCGTGCGGGGAAAAAAGGGCCGGCCATCAGGGCCGAAAAGCGACGGGCCGGAACTGGAAGAAGAACGGTTCCGAATCGAAATTCCCACCCGCGAAGGCCAGCAGCGGGAATATGCGAAGGTGTCAGGAGACACAAACTTTATCCACACCAGCGAATTGCTGGCCAGGGCCGCAGGCCTGCCCCGGACGATTCTCCACGGCGCCTGCATTCTGTCCATGGCCTGCAGCGCCCTTTGCCGCCGCCTGGCCGATGGGGACATCCACCGCATCGAACACATTAAGTGCCGCTTCGCCAGGCCGGCCATACCGGGAAAGCCGCTGACCCTGGTCGGGGAAGAAGAGTCGGCGGAGAATCAGGCCGTATTTGTCATGCTGGATGAAACCGGCGCCGCCGTGTTGACGCACGGACGGTTTGCCTGGCGGAAAAGGAGCTTCTGATGTCGCCACATTCTCCTTCCGGAGCGGGAAAAAGCAGCTTCGATCTCATCGATTCACGCCTCGTGCCGATATCGGCAGGGGCATCAGTCTATCCACGGCTTCGGTAGACGTCTGCCTGATGGCCACCGTCATCCACGATCTCGGCGAAGCGGCATGAATGTTTCCTTTCTTTCAGGGCTCCTCCTCGGTCTCGCGGCCGGTGTTGCCCCCGGACCGTTGCTGACCCTGGTCGTCTCCCAGACCCTCCGGTTCGGCACCGCAGAGGGGTTGAAAGTGGCCCTGGCCCCCCTGTTGACCGATCTGCCCATCGTGCTGGTCTCCGTGCTCCTGCTTTCACGACTTGCAGATTCCGGAAAGGTTCTTGGCGCCATTTCCCTGGCCGGCTCCTTTTATCTCGGTTTTCTGGCCTGGGAAGCGCTGCGGACAAAGCCGGTGAAGAATGACTTTTCCAATGCGGATCCGAAATCCTGGCGCCGCGGTGCCCTGGTCAATTTTCTCAACCCGCACCCCTACCTGTTCTGGATGACCGTCGGCGGGCCGCTCATTCTCAAGGGAATGGAAAAAGACCCGAGTTCTCCCTTGTTGTTCGTCGCCGGATTTTATATCCTTCTGGTCGGATCGAAGCTTCTTCTGGCAGGCATCATCGGCCGATACCGCGGCTTTCTCTCCAGCCGCGCCTACGTGACCGTGGTCCGGGCCCTGGGCCTCGTGCTGGCCGGAATCGGCCTGTTCCTCCTCAGGGACGCCTTTCGTTTCCTGTTATAGGGATTGTCATCGTTTGTTTCCACCGCCCGGCCCCGCATCGACGCTGCCCTGTCGGCCGTCGAAGGAGAACCACACCGGATGGCAATCGATCTTGGCTGCGGAGACGGCCGGATTCTGCGCGCCGCTGCAGACCGCCTCAGAATTCATGCCGTCGGCTACGAAGTCAATCCCCTGGCATCTCTCAAGTGCCGGATCCTATGCCTGTTCCATCGAAACATCGATGTCCGGTGCCGGAACTTCTGGCATGCCGACCTCTCGGGCGCCGACCTGGTCTTCTGTTATCTGTATCCGGACGTGCTGAAAAAAGCTTTCCAGAAAACTGCACGAAGAACTCCGATCCGAAGCCACGGTGATTTCGTTCAACTTTCCGATCCCCGGGTTTGCGCCCTGCCAGATCCTGCGTCCCGCAGGCGCTTTACACGGCGATCCGATTTTTGTATATTGGTCATGAATTCGGCGTTGCCGAATTCATGACTGGTAAATCGCTTCGCGATTTTATAAAATCAATGGGCAGAGGCTTCGAACTAAGTTTCATGAATTGATCTACCTGACCGGCTAATGCCGAGAGATTCGTTTAAAATTCCTTCCGGCTAATCTTGAATCTGGAATCTGGAATTTTGAATCCCGCCGGCCAGCCGCAAACCTGATATATAATTTCCGACATCGGGAGGACGACCATGGGAAAGGGAGACCGGCGTAGCAAAAGGGGCAAGATCTGGAGAGGAACCACCGGGAAAAAACGGCCAAAGAAGAAAAAACACAAATAAAATCGCGGAGTGATTTTATAAATGATCGAATTCACCCTCCCCGGCGCCTTCCCCTACCCTTCCCGCCGGATGCCTGTATTTGCCGACAACGTGGTGGCCGCTTCCCAGCCCCTGGCCGCCCAGGCCGGACTGCGGATGATTCAAAAAGGCGGCAACGCAGTGGACGCCGCACTTGCAACGGCCGTCACCCTCACAGTGGTCGAACCCACCGGCACCGGCATCGGCGGCGATGCGTTTGCCCTGGTATGGGACGGTCAACGGCTCCACGGCATCAACGGCTCGGGCCGCTCCCCCCATACTTGGACGCCGGAGCGCTTTGCCGGCCGGCAAAAAATGCCCGATCTGGGATGGGATACGGTCACGGTTCCTGGCTGCGTCAGTGTTTGGGCCGCCCTCTCGAAGCGCTTCGGACGTCTTCCCTTTGCCGAGCTTTTTTCACCGGCCGTCGAGTATGCACGCAACGGATTCATCGTCTCGCCGTCCGTGGCCGACCACTGGGCGCAGGTGCCGACCCTATACAGCGAATTTCCCGAATTTGCCGCTGCGTTTCTGCCGGAGGGGCGAGCCCCGAAAGCCGGCGAGCGGTTTCCCCTTCCCGACCAGGCCGATTCCCTCCAGGAAATCGCCGAGACCGGCGGAGCCTCCTTCTACCGTGGGAAAATCGCAGAAAAAATCGACGCCCACAGCAGGAAAAGCGGCGGCGGGCTCCGGGCAGAGGACCTGGCAGCGCACCAGCCCGAATGGGTCGAACCGATATCGACGGCTTACCGAACGGTGCAGGTGCATGAACTACCACCGAACGGCCAGGGGCTTGCGGCGCTGATCGCCTTGGGGCTTCTCCGGCACTGGCAAGTCTCGGAGACGGCGGTGGATTCGGCCGACAGCGTCCATCTCCAGGTGGAGGCCATGAAGATCGCCTTTTCAGAGGCCCACCGGCATATCGCCGATCCGGCCTCCATGGAAATCGGCCCTGCCTCCCTGCTGGAGGAGTCTTTCCTGGCCGCGCGGGCGAAAGAGATCCGGATGGACCGGGCCGGCCATCCGAAGTCGTCGGCCAATCCGGAAAAAGGAACCGTCTATTTTACCGCCGCAGACAGCTCAGGCATGATGATTTCCTTCATTCAATCCAACTACCGGGGGTTCGGATCTGGCATCGTCGTTCCCGGCACCGGCATCAGCCTCCACAACCGGGGCTGCGGCTTTACCCTGGCGCCGGGCCATCCCAACCAGGTCGGTCCTGCCAAAAGACCCTACCACACGATCATCCCTGCCTTTGTCACCGCCGGCGGAAAACCGAAAATGAGCTTCGGGGTCATGGGCGCCCACATGCAGCCCCAGGGCCATGTGCAGATGATCACCCGGATCTTCGACTACGGACTCAACCCCCAGGCGGCTTCCGACGCGCCGCGGTGGTTCGTGGGCGAAGACTTTCGCCTTGCCCTGGAACCCGGCCTGGCCCACCTCCGTCCCGAGTTGGCAAAACGGGGCCATCGGTTCATTGAAAATCCACCGACCTACATGTTCGGCGGCGCCCAGCTCATCTACCGGCTGGAAGGAAACAACGGCTACTGCGCGGCCTCGGACCCCCGAAAAGACGGCTGCGCCATCGGCTTTTAAAATCGCGGACCGATGTGGCTGCACACATCGGTCCGTGATTTTAAAAGCAGCAGCGGCTTCCCGCTGTTTTTTTAGAGTGCTTGTCAAAATAACGTTCCGATCTTTATAAAGCTCAAGTAACCTCATGGAGGGCCACGCTCCGTCGTGG
>JAIPEL010000080.1 GCA_021737185.1 Desulfobacterales bacterium
CGTGGCCGGTATTGGGTCATTGCTGGCAACACGGACGCGACAGAGCGCGTCCCTCCACCGGCAGAGGCTTCGACACAAGTTTCAGGTTTGATCAAACTGAACGCCTCGGCGGTCAGCGGCGGCGCTCGTATGAAACTTCATTTTCCTGGGTCCGTCATTCCGGGCTTGACAAGCCTGCCCCGGACCCCGATCCGGGGGAATCCATTCTTTTTTACTGGATCCCGGCTCTCCGCTTCGCTTCCGTCTTCGCCTTCGGCTACGCCGGACAAATCGGCCGGGATGGCCGTCGGGGAAGTTTCAGTATTGATCAAACTGGACGCTCCCCCGCCGGTTTCCTCAAGATCCCCGTGTTTGGATATTGTCTTTTTGGAAACCATTTTTCCTCTTTTGCCACCTTAACTTGCTGAATAGGCGCAGCCAGCACACTCCCGGCCCATGGGGTGACAGGCTGAGAAGTTTCACCATTGATCAAACGGACCATTTTTTTTTCCGAGAAAACCTGATAAGCGGTGGAAAACCGATATGATAGCAAATTTTGTCGGGGTTCTTGGTCCCGCAAACCGCCAAAGGAGAAGACATGCTCAACCACGTGGTCATGATGAAGTTCAAACCGGAGGTCACCGACGAACAGATCACCTCGCTGGAGAAAATGCTCGACGGTCTGCCAAACCGGATTGTCGAGATTCACGCCTACGAGTTCGGCCGGGACGTGATTCGCGATGAACGCTCCTACGATTTTGCCCTGGTTTCGCTGTTCGCCAACCCCGAGGCCCTGCAGCGATACAAAACCCATCCAGCGCATATCGAGGTCATTGAAATCCTCAAAAAGCGGTGCGAGCAGATCATCACGGTCGACTTTTATGGATCCGACGCCAGCTCCCTGAAGGAGTATACCCCGGAACCCAAATTCGAGCAGCTGTTCAAATGAGAAAAAAGATCATAACCATTTGCGGGACCGGCCGGACCGGAGGCGGCAGTCGATGACGGCTGCCAAACGGATGCCTCCGCCGGTGGTTTCCCTGGAAGGGGTCACGGCTCGGATTCGCGATCGTCGAATCCTGCCCGGCACGTCCTGGACGATTCGGGCCGGGCAATCCTGGGCCGTGGTCGGCCCCAACGGCGCCGGCAAGAGCACCCTGGCCGGGCTGCTGATAGGAACCGTGCCCGCCGTCTCGGGCAAGGTCATCCGCCATGGGTCCGAGGCCCGGCCGGAGCGTATCGGCCACGTCTCTTTCGAGCTGCTGGAACGGCTGGCGGCCCGCGAGGCCCGATTGGATGCAGCCCGGCAGTTCAGCAGGCAGACCGGGGGCGTCACTTTGGCAAGGGAACTGCTCTTTTCGCCTTCCGTCAAACCGCCGGCAGAAGACCGCCGCCTGCCAAAAGCGGCCCGCCGGCTCGGGGTGCACCGCCTGCTGGACCGCGACATCACCGCCCTTTCCAGCGGCGAGATGCGTCGTCTGCTGATTGCAAGGGCATTGGCCGACCGACCGAAAATCGTGGTCTTGGACGAACCATTCGAAGGGCTCGACGCTGCCTCCAGCCGCGTGCTCAAGGAATCGATCTCCGAAATGATCCGAGAAGGCCGGATCGTGGTGCTGGTGACCCATCTGCTGGCAAATGTGGTGCCCGAAATTTCCCACGCCCTCTGCGTCCAGGACGGCAGGGTGGTCCGGCAGGGGCTGCGCCGGAAGGTGCTCACCGAACGCTTTCTGCACCGACTCTACGCAGGCCGCCCCACCCTCCTGGCGCCGGCGCCGCCGGCGTTCAGCCCGGAGCGTGAGACACCGGCGGATCCTGCAGAACCTCCCCTGGTGGTCATGAAAAACGTCTGTGTTGCTTATGGCGCCTCGCCGGTGGTAAAAAGCGTCAGCTGGACCATACAGCCGGGAGAACACTGGGCCCTGCTCGGCCCCAACGGCGCCGGCAAGACCACCCTGCTGTCGATGATTGCAGGCGATCATCCCCAGGCCTATGCCAACGAAATCTATCTGTTCGGTCGTCGGCGGGGCACCGGAGAATCGATCTGGGAGATCAAGCGTCGAATATCGCTGATTTCCCCGGAGCTTCAGCTTCGGTACAGAAAACCGGTATCGGTCATGACCGCGGTGCTTTCAGGATTCACAGACTCGGTGGGCTTTTACCGGCAGGCCTCGGACAAAGAGATTGCCGAGGCCGGCCGGTGGCTTGCATTCGTCGGGCTCGGTCACAGGGCTGAAGACCGGCTCGATCGGCTCTCCTACGGCGAGCGCCGCCGGGTTCTTCTGGCCCGATGCATGGTCAAGTCCCCGGACCTTCTCATTTTGGACGAACCCTGCCAGGGCCTTGACCCGCAGATGCGAAAGCGGTTTTTGACACTGATCGACCGGATCGGACGCAGAAAAAGACCATCGATTCTGTACGTCACCCACCAGTCAGACGAGGTCCCCTCCTGCGTCCGGCAGGTCATCCGCCTGGAATCGACGCCGGGGCCTCCATTTCTGGAAGCGGACAGCGGGGCGAGGCTTGCATCGGCGAAATCTTGCAAAACCTGCGCAGATGGACGATAAAAAGACATGCATCTTCTCAAGGAATGGTATCAAAAGTATCTTACCGATCCTCAGGCCCTCATCCTTGCCCTGCTGCTGGTCGTCGGCACCGCCGTCATCATCATCTTCGGCGATATCCTCACGCCGGTGCTGGCCAGTCTGGTCATCGCCTACATGCTCGAAGGCCTGGTCCGATTCCTGCAGCGGTACAGGCTTCCACGGATGTTGGCGGTTCTGACGGTTTTTCTCAGTTTCGTGGCCTTTTTGGTGGTGGTGTTCTTTGTGCTGCTGCCCAGTCTTTCCATCCAGGTGGCCGAAGCGGTCACGGAGCTTCCGGCCATGATCGCCAAGGTTCAGCATCAATTGATGCGACTGCCCGAGCGGTATCCGGAGATCATCACGCGGGAACAGCTCCTCGACGTGCTCAAGGTGTTTCAAACCGGCCTGGTCAAGATGGGAGAAAACCTTCTTTCCTATTCCATGGCGTCCGTGCGCGGGCTGATCACCTTTCTGGTCTACCTGATCCTGATGCCCCTGATGGTCTATTTTTTTCTCAAGGACAAAGAAAAGATCCTCGCCTGGTTCAGCGCCTATCTACCAGAAAACCGCCGCCTCAGCATTCAGGTGTGGCATGAAGTGGACCAGCAGATCGGCAATTACATCCGGGGCAAATTCTGGGAGATCCTGATTATCTGGTCGGTAAGCTGGGTCGCCTTCTATTTCCTTGGATTGAAGTTCGCCATGCTCATGGGGCTGCTCGTGGGTCTTTCCGTGATCGTGCCTTACATCGGCGTCACGGTGACGACCATTCCCGTCGCCCTGATGGGTTTTTACCAGTGGGGCGCATGCCAGGAGGTGATCTACCTGCTGGTCGCCTACGGGATTATCCAGCTTCTGGATGGAAACCTCCTTGCTCCTTTGCTGCTTTCGGAGGTGGTCAACATCCATCCGGTGGGAATCATTACGGCGGTGTTGTTTTTCGGCGGCATTTGGGGTTTCTGGGGCGTGTTTTTCGCCATCCCCCTGGCTACCCTGGTGCTTGCCGTGCTCAAGGCGTGGCCCCGGAAAGAGGCGAAAACGGAATCGGAACAGGGCGAATCGAACCAGCCGTCCTGACGGCGGGCGAGCACATTGCAGCAGAGGAGTTCGCTTACGGGATGAAGATCTATACCGGCAGCGGCGATCGAGGAAAAACAAGCCTTTTTTCCGGGGAGCGGGTCAGCAAGGGCGACCTGAGAATCGAGGCATATGGAGACGTCGATGAACTCAACGCGATGCTCGGCGCCCTGGCTGCGACCGCACCTCCAGAAGCACCGGAACTCGGCGAAGAAATCCGGCGGATCCAGTCGGACCTTTTTCACCTGGGCGCCTGGCTGGCGACCACTCCGGACTCTCCCTCGGCGGGCATGCTCAAGAAATTGAGCGAAGACGCCGCCCGCCTGCTGGAGGCGGACATCGACCGGATGGAAAACGGCCTGCCGGCGCTGACTGGATTCATTCTGCCGGGCGGTCACCGGGCGGCGGCGTGGGCCCATGTGGCCCGAACCATCTGCCGAAGGGCAGAGCGCCGGGTAGTGGTGCTGACAGAGCGGGAAAACCATGCCGAACCCCTCTCTGCCGTTCTGGTGTATCTGAACCGATTGTCCGATTATCTCTTCGTTTTGTCCCGCCATATCAACCGAATCGCCGGTGTTGAAGACATCCTCTGGAAGCCATGACTCTCCCGGACAAAGGCCGCTCGGTTCCGGCGCGCTACAAGACCGCGGTCCTTCAACGCCGGCAGCTGTCGCCCGGGACGGTTCAACTCGACCTGGTCCGGCCCCATGGGTTTGAATTCACCGCAGGCCAGAAAATTCGCCTTTACCGGGGCAACGTCTCCCGCGACTATTCCCTGGCAAGTGCGCCTACAGCCCCGTTTCTGAGCATTTGCGTAAGAATCGTGGCAAAAGGCGTGCTTTCCCCGGTGCTGGGCGCCGCAAAAAAAAACGATTCGTTTTCTTTTACCGGCCCCCACGGCTATTTCGTATTCCATCCGTCAAACCGGCACCCGGTATTTGTCGCTACCGGCACCGGGATCGCGCCTTTTGCTTCCATTTGCCGATCCGGCGTCTCAGGCGTTACGCTCCTTCACGGAGTACGGGACTTGAAGCAGCGGTACTACGCCGAACTGTTTAACCGGAGCGCGAAACAGTATGTGGCCTGCCTCGGTTCTCGGAAAAACCCGGCACAGGGGACGTATCCGGGCCGCGTCACAGACTTCCTTGCAGAAAAACTGCCGCCGGGCGACTACGATTTTTACCTGTGCGGCCGCAGGGAAATGATCCGGGATGCCACATGGATCATCGACGACCGCTTTTCCGGCGCACGAATCTACACGGAAATCTTTTACTGAGCGGCGGCGGACGTCGCCATTGCAAAAATTTTTCCTTCGTGATTGAATAGGAACTGTCCTGGGCCGTTGGACACTCGTTTTCCCCTGCAAAAGCATCCGGTTATAGATCGGAACGTTATTCTGACAAGCACTCTAATGAAAGGCGGTTATGCACCGGGAAAACTACATCAATTCTCTTCGCGGAGAACTCCTGGCCACCGTGGCCGAGCGGCTGACGCCGATCGCCCTGCGCTATGGATACAGCGACGTGGCCCTGGAGACCAACATCAAATGGCGGCCGCTCGTACTGGTGCTGGGCAATTACTCTGCCGGAAAATCTGCGCTGATCAACGAGTTTTTAGGCGCCGACATCCAGGCCACGGGTCAGGCCCCCACCGACGATTCGTTTACCGTCATCACTCACGACGGGTCTCTGCCGTCGGATGCCCCGGTGCGCACCACCGAGGAGCGGGACGGAAAATACCTTCTCAATGACCCGGAATACCCCTTTGAGATGCTCAAAAAGCACGGCCAGCGCTTTACGTCCCATTTTCGGCTCAAGAAGGTCAACGCTCCGTTTCTCCGAACCCTGGCGGTCATCGACACCCCCGGTATGCTGGACAGCATCACCGAAAGAGACCGGGGATACAACTATCAGGAAGTGGTCGGCGACCTGGCTCAACTTGCCGACCTGATCCTGGTATTGTTCGATCCGCACAAGGCCGGCACCATTCGGGAGGCGCACATCAGTCTGCGGGATACGCTGCCGACCCGAACCTTCGAAGACCGGGTGCTCTACGTGCTCAACCGCATCGACGAATGCGCCTCGCTCATCGATCTGATCAGGGTGTACGGCACATTGTGCTGGAACTTGTCGCAGATCACCGGCCGGAAGGACATACCGCCGATCCACCTGACCTATTCTCCCCGGGCAGCCGCCGAATCCCGCGACTCCTTTCGAAAAGAGGCCGCCTACCTTCCTTACCTGGAAAACCAGCGGGACTACCTCAAGCAGGCCATTTTGCGGGCGCCGCGCCATCGTCTCGATCACCTGGCAACCTTCGTGGAAACCCACAGTGAACGGATCACCCATTTTTTGGAGGCCCTGACCGGGTATCGGAAACAGGTTCGCCGGTTCTGGCTGCGGTCCGGATTTCTGGGAGTGCTGGTCAGCCTTTTGGCGGGGACGGTGGCCGATGCCGGTCTGCTTTACGGCGGGATCCTGCCCGGGCTGTCTCCGGCGCTCCATGTTGCGGTGGCCGGAGGCCTTTCCGCCGCGGTAATGGCCCTGTGGCTCGCCGCCTCGTTGAAATGGTTCCGGTTGCGATTCCACCGGCGCCAGCTGAAAAAAATCGACGCCCTGACGCCTCTGGACACCCAGACAAGACGGGACACCTGGCAGGCGATGCGGGACATTGTCTATACCTATCTGGAAAAAACCGGAGGGCGGTTTTCCGGCAAGACCGTCAGCAGAGATTATGCAGAAGTCCGGGAAGTCCATGAAAAAGGCACGCGGGAAATCCGGGAGGCCCTCAGCGAACTGGCCTCGACGGCCAACGGCGAACGGCCTCCGACAGCGGCTAACGGGCCGCGGGTGCGGCAGGTCAAATAAAGCGCAAGGAATACTGCAATGAACGGCATCACCCAGGCATTCTTTTTTCTGACGCTTTGGTTGGTCATGGGAATCGGTTTTCTGTCAAAAGCGACCGAGCTGCGCCGCCAGGGAAAAAGCTGGGCCGATGCCCTGACATCCATCGAGGCGCTTCTTTTTTACCTCAGCTTGTTGGCGCCGTTTGTCCTGGTGATCCACCGGAACGTTCCCCTGTAAAATCGCTGCCGCATCGACAAGAGCCATGCCGATAGAAATACGACCCCGCGTCCAAGTGCTCTGCAACACTCCGTCATCTGGCAGCTCCCCTCCTTTTCAGGCCAAGGCCGGCTATCCCAAGGCCACATCGAGGGTCATCATCACGGCAAATCCGAGCATCACCCCGATGGTGGCGATATCCGTGCTCTTTTCAAGCTGCGCCTCGGGGATGAGTTCTTCGACCACGACATAGATCATGGCGCCGGCGGCAAATGCCAGCGCATAGGGAAGAATCGGCCGCATCAGGACTACCGCGGCGGCGCCGATTACGCCGGCCGCCGGCTCCACCAGGCCGGAAACCTGGCCGTACCAGAAGCTCTTGAACCTGGAGATCCCCTCCCTCCGCAGGGGAACCGAAACGGCGGTTCCCTCGGGAAAATTCTGGATCCCGATCCCCACAGCCAGGGCCACCGCACCGGCGAGCGTTGCAGAAGGCAGCCCGGCGGAAAGCGCGCCGAAGGCGACGCCGACGGCCAGCCCCTCAGGGATGTTGTGAATGGTGATGGCCAGCACCAGGAGAATACTGCGGCGCCAGGTGGTGGGGGGGCCTTCGGCTTCTTTGGTGGGATAGCCGAGATGCAGGTGGGGCAGCAGCTGGTCCACGATCCAGATAAAGGCCCCTCCGGCAAGAAAACCGGCCGCCGCCGGAATCCAGGCCGGAAGGGTCGATTCGGCTTCGGCCATCTCGATGGCCGGGGCCAGCAGCGACCAGTAGCTTGCCGCGATCATCACGCCTGCGGCAAACCCAAGCATGCCGTTTAGCAGATTGCGGTTGATGCTTTTAAAGAAAAAGACGAGAGCGGCGCCCATGGCGGTCATCAACCAGGTAAAGAGCGTGGCCATCAGCGCCTGGTAGATCGGATGAAGCCCTGTAAACCATTGGACGGCAATCATGATTCACTCCGATATTCGAATTTCGAATTTATGTTTACATACCCTCCGGGCTTAACTCAAAGCCGGGTCCTCCGGGCCCGGATCTTTACGGCTGGCGTCAAGGCAACGTTCCAGGATACGTCCCGGCAAGCTGTCCAAAGTCTTCCTCCGTGAAGATTTCGGAAAACCGTCGGCCGCGGCTCCGGGATATGTAAAGATGAGGGAACGTTCTTGACGGCGTTTTCCGCCTCCTGGGTCCATATCATGACCACTTTCCTTCTATTGCCGGTTGCAAAGGTCGCCCACTCAACTTTCGGGATTCATGATGCCGCGAAATGGATAATTTGCTCCACTGGAGACGAAACCCGAAAGTTGAGTCACCCACTATTAATGACCGCCGAAGGCAATGTCAAACCGCATCGGCAGCCGATCCGGCCATATGTACCGCTACGACGCAGCTAGATTGCAGCTAAAAAACTTGACCCGGCTGTTTGAGGGTGATAGACTTATTTTGATGATATCATAAAAAGTCCGAATTCCCCTTTTTCGTCATTCCCGCGAAAGCGGGAATCCAGTAATCTCAAAAACTTCTGGATGCCCCCGGATCGAGTCCGGGGCAGGCTTATCAAGTCCGGCATGACGTTTCGGGACTTTTTACGATTCCATCACTCCTGTATTACTTAGCACTTCACCGCAAGACGCAAAAAAAACGGCCTGCATTGCACCGTGAATGAACCTCCCTGCAGCAAGCCGCAGGGTATCAAAGAGGGATCTGATCTTACCCCCCCTCACCCTGACCCTCTCCCACCAGGGGAGAGGGAATAATGTGGTACCCCTGTTGCAAGCAACAGGGAATCATCAAGTTGAAAACGGGAAACGGTCGTTAATCCTTGACGAAAAAAAGCTAGGGTGGCAACAAGTGGCCGATGAAAACAGAACAAAGACCGTTGATGCGGAAAGCCAAGGTGCCGAAATCGATCCCCCTCCCGCCAAGGTGAAATTCGAGATCTACGGCGAGGAAATGATCGAAAAAAAGGTCAAATCAAGCGGCAACAGCGGCCGGGTCTACCTCCCCCCCAACTGGGTGGGGCATAATGTAAAAATTATCCGCATAGACTGATATCCCCCGGAAAGAGGATGGCTTGGTGGAAAACGTCATTATCAGAGAATTAAAGACAGCCGACGCCGATGATATTTCGACGATCTTCGAGGCGATCACCCAAGCACCGGTTTCCTCGGATTTCAAGAAGCTGATCGAGCAGCATGCCAGACGGAAACAAGACGCCTGCCTGGTGGCCGAATTCGAGGGAAAGGTGGTCGGTTTCCTGGTGAGCTATATCCTGACCATGGGATTCGGAATCGACAAGAGCGCCTGGATCGCGACCCTCGGAGTGGCGCCCAAGTATATGGGCCAGGGCATCGGCGCCCAGATGGCCAAAGAAATTTTCAACTACTACCGGGGGGAGGGAATCACCACGGTCTACACCTCCGTGCGGTGGGATTCTCCGGACCTGCTTTCCTTTTTCAAGACCCTCGGATTCGACCGGAGCAACTTCATCAATTTAAGAAAACCGTTGGACTAGGGTCCAACGGTTTTCTTAAATTGATGAATTTTCTTTTCAATCATCGATCACTCCGTTTCGATTCCCACCCTGATTTTGGATGCCGTTCTATCCAATCATCCTTTCAACCATTTGACAAATCAACTTGTTCAATCCCCCTGGGCAATCGGGTATTCTTTTCCCCCGCAGCGGACGAGATATCGTCCGTCCACCTCTTCCATGTCGTCGGCCAGTGCAAACATGGCCTCCTCGGTGAATTTGACGATCTCATCACCGCAGCGCAGATAGAGATGGTCGTTTTTGAGAAACAACTGCTCCGGTTCGAGTTTTAATTTCTTTCCGGTGTTGAGAACCAGCACCGGCCCGTCTTCTGCGATCACCCGGAACACGAACAGCGCTGTTTCTTCATAGGGGAAATAGACCTTTTCGATAAATTCGCTGTGCTCCTGCTCGAGATAATAACCGTTTCGATCCCTTTTGATCATGGAATGGAAGTACTCGATGATCTTCCGGTTCTCGAATCTCCGATCGCCATGGTACCATGCGCCGTTTTTGTCGAGCCTGAAAACGGCCTCTTCCTTGGGGATCGCGACAACCGGTTTTGATTCGTTTCCCATGGCAAGGATCCATTTTTGACAATTATTGCGGGGGCCCATCTCTATCTGCTGCTCGCCTTCAATCCCGCCACAAGCTCCTTGATATTTCTGGGGGGAGGCGGGAAACCGGGCTTCGGCTTTAGAAGAACGGCTTCTTCGGGGCAACCGGTCGCACAGACCCCGCACCCGAAGCATCGGTCCGGATCCGCAACCGGCAACTCATCTTCTCCCATCGCCAACGCCCCGGGCGGGCAGCGGTCGATACAGATCCCACAGGAAACGCAGCGATCCGGATCGAAGAGGGGCTGGTAGCCGGAGTTGAAGATCCGGCCCGGCTTCGGCTGCTCCAGGACTTTCGTGACCACCTCGCAATGCCAGCGGTCGCAGTTGCACAAAAATTCGATTTCTTCGGTGGTATTGCGGCTCATGTGAATCAGCCCCGCCTCTTCGGACCGGTCCAGCAGGGCAAGGGCCTCACTTTTACCGACCTTCCTGCCGCCAAGCCGCTCCACCATGTAGTCGGCGGCACGTCCGAACCACAGGCACACCTCCATCGGCATATCGTGGATGTCCTCCCCCCGCAGTTTGGCGGCATGGCGGCAGTAGCACGTTCCGACGCCGATGGAATCGTATTTCTCGATGTAGGTTGCCACCTGATCGTAGGTGTGAATCTGATTGCCGGCATCGATTTTCTTGTCCACGGGAATGACCCGGGTGACGGGAAACCTGATTTTTTCGATGCCCTTGGCGGCATCGTAGGCCTTTTTATACGCATGGATCAAGTTCGCCAGTTTTCGATCGCGGGGGGTCTCGCGCCCTGCCATGAACTGGTATTCGAATATGCCGGGCATAAACGGTGCGCCCTGATAGCGGCGCACTCCACCGGCGACAAACGTGGCGCAGAGCCCTTTGGAGGCCATGGCCTCGAGAATGGGGCGCAGCTCGCCCGGTTCACGGTTCGATCTTTTGGCGATCTCCTCGACGGTTTCGGGTCGTCGGCTCAGGGCATTGTTCACCGCGGCTTCTTCGGGGGTGAACAATTCCTCGACCAGATCGAAGAATTCGGGAATGTCCAACCCGGCGTAAGGCCCGCGGCGCTTTTGCATCACCGCAAGCAGTTCTTTGTAAACTGCAGAATTCATCAGGGGTCTTTCTTGAGTGGATTTGTGATCAAACCGCGCCAGCGGTTTGATCACGCCATGTTCTGTTCGACGATTTCGGCGATGTCCAGGGTCTTGATCTGTTCTTCCTTTTCCAGCTCTTTCATCCCGTCTTCGATCATCGTCAGGCAAAAGGGGCAGCCGACGGCGACGTTGGCGACCTTCCGGCGAACAATTTCCTCGGTCCGCTCCAAGTTGATCCGCTTGCCGATGGTCTCCTCCATCCACATCCTTCCGCCGCCGGCGCCACAGCAAAAGCTTTCCCGTCCATGACGTTCCAGCTCCTCGAGCCCGGTTTGGGAAACAGCAGACAGGATCGATCTCGGTGCGTCGAACACATCGTTGTACCGACCCAGGTAACACGGATCGTGGTAGGTCAAACCGCCTTCCAGGGACGGCTTCAATTTGATTTTTCCTTCTTTGACGAGGCGGTCGATGAACTCGGCATGATGGACGACCTCGTAATGGCCGCCCATCTGCGGATATTCGTGCTTCAATGTGTTGAGGCAATGGGGGCAGGCCGTGATGATTTTTGTCACGTTGTAGCCGTTCAGGGTTTCGATGTTGGCCTCGGCCATCATTTGAAACAGCATTTCATTTCCGACCCGGCGGGCAAAATCACCGGTGCATTTTTCCTCCACGCCCAGGATTGCAAAGCTGACCCCGGCCTTTTGCAGAATCTCCACCATGCTTTTGGACACCTTCTTGGTCCGATCGTCGAAGGAACCGGCGCACCCGACCCAGAGCAGGTAATCGACGTTGGCATCCTCGGCCATGGTCTTGACATCGAGGCCCTCGGCCCAGTCGGCCCGCTTGTCATATCCGATGCCCCAGGGATTGCCGTTTCGCTCGAGCCCCTTGAGGGCCGGGTTCAACTCCTTGGGATAGACTTCGGCCATCAAGGTCTGCCCCTGCCGCATGGCGATGATGCGGGGCACATGTTCGATGGTGACCGGACAGACCTCTTCACAGGCCCGGCAGGTGGTGCAGGCCCAGAGGGTGTCTTCGGCGATCACGTCGCCGACCAGCTTTTTGTCGCTGTTGAGCGCCGCCATCTGTTCTTTCAGCTTTTCGATCTGCTCGGCGTCCTCGGTTTGTTTGGCGGCGGCGGCCAGCTTCCCTCTTTGGATAATTCGCTGGGCGTTGTCATACAGCTCGAACTTGAGTTTGTCGTTGAAATCGTGCAGGTTCAGCGGCTTGTCGGTGATGTAGGTGGGACAGACCTGCTTGCAGCGGCCGCATTCGGTGCAGGTGTATAGATCCAGGCCCTGCTTCCAATCGAGCTGGTAGATGTGGTTGACCCCCAGCGACTCGTCTTCCCAGGCGTTTTCGTCTTCCAAGTCCAGCAGCTTGGGTTTTTCGTGGGGATAGCCCAGCTTTTTCAGAAACACGTTGGGCAGGGCGGTGATCACATGGAAATGCTTTCCCAGGGGCAGGATGTTCAGAAAAACTAGCTGCGTGCCGATGTGAAGCCAAAACATGGCGCCCAGGATGCCGGTGTTGGCCTCGGCGCCGAACCCTGAAATGATTCCGGCAGCCCCCACCGACACCGGCGTCCAGAGAAATTCGGAGCCATACTCCGGGCTGTTGAAATAATGAATGCTCTCCGGGTTGTTGTATAGCTGAATCAGGTTGTATCGTGCGCCGTCGAGCAGCAGATCCGACACCATCAAAAGTCCGATCAACCCAAGGACCAGATAGGCTTCGAAGGTATTGTGCAGCCGCTCCGGTTTGACGACGATCCGGCGGAAAACAGCGTAGAGGACCATCAGCAAAACGATCCCCTCCATGATATCCTTCAGCCCGATATACAGATAGCCGAGAAGGTGGTCTTCTCCCAGAAAGGGCAGCTGGAATCCTTCGACATATCCTTGCCCATACAGCGTGATGCTCCGGATCAGAAGGACGCAGAAGCCCCAAAAGATAAGGGCGTGCATGATCCCCGAGCCTCTTTCTTTTCTCCTGGCCACCAGGCGCTTCTGGCCGATGGCGATAACCAGGAGGTTCTTGAGCCGCTCCTTGATGTGGTCGAACCGGTCAGCGGGCTGGAGCGCCCGCAGCAGCTGGATTCTCCGGGTCATCGTCCGGCCGAAAATCGCCAGAGCGACAATAAGCAGAACGGACATCAAAATGGGATTCATGGTTGCCTCATGTAGGATATTTACGCTTGATTACCGATAAAGCATCTGTCTTCCCGCCTTCGATGCCGTGTCGTAATCCGTCATCCCGGCCAAACCCGCAACGCAGGGCGCGAGCTGCGGTTCGACAGGCTCACCGTCCTGAGCGAAGTCGAAGAAGAATCCAGAAAACGTGGATTCCGGGTCAAGCCCGGAATGACGGGCTGAGAAGTTTTCCGTTTGATCAAACTGGCCGATTCCATTTTATGATGAGTAGGCATTCATCTTGATTTAATTTTGAACTTTGAATCTGGAACCTTGAATCCCGCTGGCCGGCGGCGGGGCTATCCCCTGACCTTCTTGATCTCTTCTCGAAGAATCGGAACGACCTCGAACAGGTCTCCGACGATGCCGTAGTCGGCCACGTTGAAAATGGGGGCTTCGGGATCCTTGTTCACGGCCAGGATGACTTTCGAGCCGTTCATGCCGGCAAGATGCTGAATGGCGCCGGAAATGCCGACGGCGATGTACAGGGAGGGGGCGACGATTTTGCCGGTCTGGCCGACCTGTTTGTTGTGGGGCATGAAGCCGCCGTCCACCATGGCTCTGGAAGAGCCGAAGCCGGCGTTCAGGTCCTTGGCCAGCGCTTTGACGAGATCGACGCCTTCCTGATTCTTGGCCCCCCGGCCCACCGAGACGACGATGTCGGCGTCGGCAAGATCGATGTCGCCGGTGGCATCGGATATGATCTGCTTGACCACGGCCTTGGCATCCGGCGCCGGAGCTGAAAGCTTCACGACGTTCTCGCTGCCGGTGACGCCTTCATCCGCCTCGAAGGCGCCGGCCCGGACGACGGCCACCAGCTTGTCGGTATTGGCCTTGACCCGCTGCACCACCTTGTTCGTGAAGGCGGGCCTGACGACTTCGATGCGGCCGGCATCGAGGGTCACATCGGTGATTTCATTGGCGCAGGCGGCGTCCAGCTGCGCCGCCACCCGGGGGGCAACAGCCTTGCCGCTTTCGGAAAAACCGAACCAAATCATATCGGCGCCGAATTGCCGGGCGGCCTCGACGACGCACGAGGCGTAGGGACCGGCTGAAAACGCTTCGAGGCCGGGATCGTCCGAGATGTACTGGGTATCGGAGCCTGCCCTGGCCAGGTCGGGAATCAGCGGTTCAATGCTGCTTCCGATGGCCGCCACGGCGACTTCCGCACCGATGGCCTTGGCCTTTGAACACAATTCTGCGGTGCTGCCTTTGAGTACACCCTCTTTGATGTCTGCAACTACGAGTACTTTTGCCATGATATGATTTCCTTGATGGTATCGGGTTCGTGTTCGCAGGTGATAACAAATCCGTTGTTGGACCGGTTACAGCACCTTGGCTTCATCAGCCAGAAGCTGCACGACCTTCGCGGTAATCTCTGCGGCATCGCCTTCGAATTTTTGTCCGCCCTTGCGCTTTTCCGATTCCATGAATTCGATGATTTCCGATTTCGGGGCCCCGGCGCCGACCTCATCCGGGGAGGTCCCGAGCGCGGCAAGATCCATCTCTTCGATTTTCTTCTTCTTGGCCATCATGATGCCCCGCATCTGGGGCAGCCTCGGTTCGTTGATGCTGACGTCGACCGTGACCACGGCGGGGAGCGAAAGCTCGACGATTTCGGTTCCACTGTCCCCGGCCCGGGAAACGCTGATGTGCTGCTCGTCTATCACCTCGATGCCGATGACGTTGCTGACGCACGGCAGTCCGAGATATTCCGCCAGAAGGATGCCGGTGTGTCCGCTGTCCGTATCCTGGGCCTGCTTTCCGGTGATGACGAGGTCATAGTTTCCCGCCTCGTAGACCTTCTGGAGCACCTTGGCAAAAATCGACGAATCGGCCTTGTCCAGCGCTGGGTCTTCGATGTGAATACCGTTTTCGATTCCCATGGCGTAGCATCTGCGGATGACATCGGTGTTGTCCCCTCCGCCGACGCTGACCAGGGTCGTCTCCGCACCGTGGTTTTCCTTCATCTGAACCGCGGCCTCCACGGCGCTTTCATCCCAGGCGTTGATCACGTATTGCAGCCCTTCTTCGACGATGGCGCCGTCGTTCACCTTGATGTTCAACTCCACATCGACGACTTTTTTGACGGTTGTCAGAATCTTCAACTTGTCCTCCTCTGGATGCTGGTTCGGTCCATTTCAGGTATGCTTGTATTTATAGAGATCCTAGCCCAGAAGACCCGGCTTTGATATAAGCCCGGCGAGCATGGAAGCTTAAATCCGAAATTCAAATATCGAAATCCGAGACAAATTTGATGGTTTCGTAAAAAGCCCGAATTTCTCTTTTTTCGTCATTCCCGTGAAAGCGGTGGTTCGACAGGCTCACCATCCTGCCTGTCCTGAGCGCAGTCGAAGGGAGCGAAGTCGAAGGAGAATCCAGTGATTTCAAGAACATCTGGATGCCGGATCAAGTCCGGCATGACGCTTCGGGGACTTTTTACGATTTCATCAAATTCAAAATCCGAATTTTCAAATGACCAAAACAAGGTCCAAGGGCAAAAAACCGAAAACCTTCTGAATACCCGCTGTTGTTTGGGTCATTCGAATTTTGGTCATTTGGTATTGCCCTTCGACGTTGCTCAGGGTGGTGAGCCTGTCAAACCATTTCGGATTTCGATATTCGTGCTTCGAATTTCCTTTTCCATTCCCTATGGCAAAGCCAGATGCCTTTGCCCTGCCCCGGAGGACCAGAATTTAGTCTGCATTAAACAATGCGGTGTCCCCCGGAGACGACGATCAATTCGCTGTTTCCAAACACACAGGCAAGGGTCATATTCAGCGCCTCCCCCATTTCGGCTGCCAGGGCCGTCGGCCTCGACTTGCTGATCATGACCGGCAGGCGCGCCCTGGCCGCTTTTTGAACCAATTCGTAGCTGAGCCTCGAAGACATCACAAGCAGGCGGGCGTCAGGGAGCCTTCCGTTCATCAATATCTGTCCGACGGCTTTGTCGAGCGCGTTGTGTCGACCGACATCCTCGGCAAAAGAGATCTTTTTCAAATGACCGTCGAAGACGATCGCCGCGTGCGAGCCCCGGGTTCTCGGATAAACGCTTTGGCTTTCGAAAAGCTGGCCCATGCAGTGAAACACACTGTCGATGTCGACTTGAAATCCATTATCCGCGGGCGTCAATATCTGATGCAGGTCTTTGACCATCTGCTTGCCGCAGATGCCGCAGCTGGTCTGACTGACAAATCCCCTCCGGTCGAGAAGATCGGAAATCCTTTCGCGCCTCTCGGACGTGAGCCGGACATCGATCACATTTGGGTCCAGGTCTTTGCAGTATCCGATGGCCGCAAAGTCATCTGCAGCGTCGACGATTCCCTCCCCCAGACAGAATCCGGCCGCGTGAACCATCTCCTGACCCGGCGTTCTCATCACCACGGAATAGGGCTTTTCATCGATCCGGATCAAAAGGGGCTCTTCTCCAATCAATTCGATCGAATCGGCCCGGCATCCGCTTCTTCCACACCGGAGGGCTTGGCAGTTTTCCGTATTGTTTCCTGAAGTCAATGGCTTCCTATCCTCAGTGCTCCGGGGTCATCATTTTGGTGGTGTTGCCCAAAGCAATAAAAACGCACCGCTGAGACGCGGAGGACGCAGATGAAAATTTTCAAGGAGATTTTATATCGTTTCCTCTGCGCTCTCCGCGTCTCTGCGGTGAATGCTATTCCTCAGAAGGGGGCTTCGGTGCAGGCGGAGGAAAAGACAGGGATCCGGTCAAAACGAACGCCGCCTGCAGATAGGATGTCGGACAGAGCGGAAAGCATTCCTTGCAGCTGTCGCACTCCTTTGCGGCGATTTCCGGAATGAAACTGATTTCCTTCCGTATGCCTCTGTCGACAAACCCGACAGCGTGCTTTTTCTTGACCTCGGCGCAGTACCTCACGCATAAGCCGCAATGGATGCAAAAAGAGGCCTCTTTTTCAAACCGGTTCCGGTCTGCGCCGTACTCTTTGGCCAAATCGATCAATACCGGCGAATCCGGGGCATGCGCCATCAGAAGCTCCAGGATGGTTTTGCGAATTCTGTCGATTTTTTCAGATCGCGTCCGGACGACAATGTTCTCTTTGACCGGGAACACGCAGGAGACAACAAGCTTGGTCCACCCGCGCTCCTCCACTTCCACGATGCAGAGTCTGCACCCCCCGAAGGGTTCCAGCTTCTCATGATGACAGAGGGTCGGTATTGCAATCCCCGCCCCCTGGGCGGCTTCAAGGAGGGTCATCCCTTCTTTTGCCTGCACTGGTTTGCCGTCGATTTCCAGTTGAATGTCACTCATTGAACCGAAGCTTTCTGCTTTTTCGTTAGCGTTCTTTTTTCTTCCTCGATCGGCGGCGGAACGGGCTCCCCGGAGATCTTCGTCACTGCCCCGAATTTGGAAGGACAGACCTCCAGACAGGTTCCGCATTTGGTGCATTTTTTCTGGTCGATGATATGGATCGTCTTTTTGGCGCCGTCGACGGCATCAACCGGGCACTTCTTGCGGCAGATCCCGCAGGCGCTGCACTTTTCCGGATCGATGTAAAAAGCGATCAACTCCTTGCAGGACAGCGCCGGGCAGCGTTTTTGATCGATGTGTGCCTCGTACTCCTCTTTGAAGTAGCGCAGGGTGCTCAAAAAGGGGTTCGGTGCACTCTTGCCCAGGGCGCAAAGAGAGGCTTCGATGGCGGTTTCCGACAACTCCTGCAGAGTCTCCAGGTCTCCTTGCTTTCCTTTGCCCTGGGTGATGTTCGTCAAAATCCGGTGCATCTGCCGCAGCCCCTCGCGGCACGGGACGCATTTTCCGCAGGATTCATCCGTGAGAAAATTGATGAAATACCTGGCCACATCGACCATGCAGGTATCTTCATCCATCACGATCATGCCGCCGGATCCCATCATGGAACCGGCCTTTGTCAGTTCGTCGAATCCGACCTTCAGATCCAATTTTTCTTCGGGGATACATCCCCCGGAGGGGCCGCCGGTCTGCACCGCTTTGAACTTTTTGCCGTCGGGAATGCCGCCTCCGATATCGTAGATGATTTCTCTCAGGCTGATTCCCATGGGAACTTCTACAAGGCCCGTGTTGTTGATCTTGCCCACCAGGGAGAAAATCTTTGTCCCCTTGCTGCCTTCCGTTCCCACCTTGGCAAACCAGTCAGCGCCGTTGTTGATGATCAGCGGCACATTCGCCCAAGTCTCCACGTTGTTGAGCACCGAGGGCCTTTCCCAAAGGCCTTTGATATTGGACCGGATGTACTTGGGCCTGGGCTCTCCGACCCGGCCTTCCAATGCCGTCATCAGCGCCGTTGATTCTCCGCAGACAAATGCCCCGGCTCCTTGGTGGACAATCACCTTGAAGGAAAAATCGGATCCGAGAACATTTTCCCCCAAAAAACCGTATTCTTCGGCCTGCTGTATCGCCAGACTGATATTTTTCACAGCCAGGGGATATTCCTGCCGGACATAGATATACCCCTCCTGCGCTCCGACCGCATAACCGCCGATGATCAATCCCTCTAAAATGGAGTGGGGGTTTCCTTCAAGAAGCGCCCGGTCCATAAATGCGCCGGGATCCCCCTCGTCGGCGTTGACGATCACATATTTGATCTTTTCTTCCGCGTTTCGGGAGCCTTCCCATTTTCTACCTGCCGGAAAGCCGGCTCCGCCCCGCCCCCTCAGGTTGGATTTTTTCACCTCCTCGACCACATCCACCGGCGTCATGTCAAAAAGCGCCTTGTTCAGCGCCGAATACCCGCCAATGGCCAGGTAGTCGTCGATGCTCTTGGAATCGATCTTGATGTTGCTGCAAAGAAGCGTCCGCTTCTGGTTCTTGTAAAACGGGATATCCGGCTCGCGGACCACTTTTTGACCCGTTGCCGAATCCTCAAAGAGGAGGCGCTCGACGACCTTCTTCTTTTTGATGGTCTGTTCGATGATCTCGGGAACATCTTCGGCCGTTACCTGGAGATAACAGATCTCCTCGGGGTAGATCACGACGACCGGACCCCTCTCGCAAAATCCGGGACACCCGGTCCCTTTGGTGTCGACGTTTGCAGTCAACCCCTGATTTTCGATCTCTGCCTTGAATGCGGCAATCACTTCATCAGCACCCGAGGCAATGCAGCCGGCGCCGGCACAGATGGAAATGCAGGGCCGGGTTGGATCTTTCCGGGACAACAGATCTTTTCTGAAAGACTCCAGCTCTTCAGGCGTATGGATTTTCGCCATAATTTTCCCCTACTCGTAAGTTTTCAGCACCTCTGCTGATTGGCTTGGGGTCATCTTCCCATGGGCTTTCCCGTCGACTTCCATCACCGGACCCAGGGCGCAGCAGCCAAGGCAGTTCACGGTCTCCAGGCTGAACTTCAGGTCCAGATCCGTTTCGCCGGGCTTGATGCCGGTCCGGTCCTGCACAGCGTCGAGAATCCGCCCGGCCCCCCGGACATGGCAGGCCGTGCCCATGCAGATGTGAATCCCGTGGCGTCCTTTGGGAACGAGGCTGAAGGCTTTGTAAAAGGTGGCGATATGCTGGATCCGCGTGTACGGCACCTTTAGTTTTTCGCCGACCCGTTCCAGTGCGGCCTTGGGAAGCCAATGATTTTCGCTCTGGATCTCCAGCAAGACCTGAATCAGGGAGCTGGGCTCGCCGTGATGCTTTTCGATGATTTGATCGATCCTGTCGTTGTCCATCGTAGAATTCCTATTCCTCAGGCAAGCGCATAGCATTTCCGGCTTTCGTCGTATCGCAAAAGGCCCTGCCTCGACGAACGGTTGATATGCCTCGATATCTCGGAAGGATTCAGGCCCAGAATTTCGGAAATTTCGCCGGTCGAAAGGGGCTTTTCCTGCAGCAGCAGCAAGATCTGTCCGATGGCGAGCTTGTTGACGATCAGTTCGGTGAACAGCCTGTCGAACTCGCCGCTGGCATAAAAGTCGCGGTAGGCCTCTTCGGACTTCGGCGTGATTCTCAGCCTCTCTCTTTCCACCAGCTTGATGAAGGGAACCAGCTTTCTGGCCGCATCGAGCTTGAGCTTCATGCCCTTTTCACCGATTCCCTCGGATTGTCCGAGGGGCCCCAACGCTTTTACCTTCTTTGCAAAATCGTTGATCTTCTCGGCCAGAATGATGCCGTCGCCCGAAGACATGAACTCTATCCGCAGCCTTTCCGGATTCAATCCGATGTGCTCCAGGATCTTTTTGCACAAAAGCGTGGTACCCAAGGCGTCGAAGTTTCCATGGGTGATGTAATTGCATTCCCCCAGTCGACACCCGCCGATGAAAACGCCGTCCTGTCCGTTGTAAAAGGCCCGGAGAATGAATTCCAGGTCGACTCTTCCGGAACACATGACACGAATCAGCCTGATTTCGTTCGCATATTGTAGTCTGGAGACCCCAGCCATGTCAGCAGCGCCGTACGCTCACCAATGGCACACAAAACCCAGTATGTTCGGCTTGAATTGATGGTCTGCACTCATTTGGGACCCATCTCCTTTGCTTGTCCTCTCCGGTGTGGTTCACCGACGATTTTTGACGACTTCGTAAAAAGTCCGATATCTGCGTTCCCCTTCATCCCTCGTCATTGCGGCGTACTGTAAGTACGCCTCATTCCTCAGGATTCGGGCGCCTTGATCTCGAACTTTTTACAAAGCCGCCTAAAAGCTGACTTTTTACGAACGCA
>JAIPEL010000081.1 GCA_021737185.1 Desulfobacterales bacterium
TCCGCACTTTCCAGCTCTTCCAATGTGGCGCCGAAGGCCGCCATCAATTCTTTGGGAAGGTCGCGAATGAATCCGACGGTGTCGGTGATGATCACTTCGATATCTCTGGGAAATCGAAGCCTTCGGCTGGAAGGATCCAGGGTGGCGAACAGGCGGCTTTCGGCCAGTACGCTGCTGTGGGTGAGCGTGTTGAGCAGGGTCGATTTGCCGGCGTTGGTATAGCCGATAATCGATATGATCGGCAGCCCCCGCTTGTCTCTCCGGCTTCGCTGCCGGTGCCGGTGGCGGCTCACGTTTGTCAGGGATTTTTCCAGCTGGGCGATCCGCTCCCGCACCCGGCGGCGGTTGATTTCCAGTTTGGTTTCACCCGGGCCCCGTCCGCCGATGCCGCCGGTCAGCCGGGACATGGCGGTGTTTTTGGTCACCAGCCTCGGAAGAAGATACTGGAGCTGGGCCAGCTCCACCTGCAGCTTCCCCTCCCGGCTTTGTGCCCGCTGGGCGAAGATATCGAGGATGAGCTGGGTGCGGTCGATGACCTTCAGCTCGACCTGGTCCGTGATGGACCGGATCTGGGACGGATTCAGCTCCTGGTCGAAGACGATCAGGGTGGCGCCCTTCTGGAGAGCCTGAATCGTGAGCTCCCGCAGCTTGCCGGAGCCCATCAGGTACCGGGGATCGGCCTTCTGGCGCTGCTGCAGGACCGTTCCGATGACCTGGATCCCGGAAGAACGGGCCAATTCCCTGAGTTCGGCCAGAGAGTCTCTTGCCTGCTGCCGGGACTCGGTCGATACGCTCACTAAAAGCGCGCGCTCTTTTCCCTCTTCGGCCCGGTAGCCCTCGCGGACATGGGAAAGCTCCTGCTCCAGGGACTGGATCAGGTCCAGGCATCCGATATCGAGCCGATGAGGCGGAAGAGGATCGATGATCTGCAGGCCGGTTTCAGACTCATCGCCCGGCATCAGGTGTCCGATATGGACTTGGACCGGTTCGCCGTCGTCGCCGACCTCCACTGCACCCATCATGTCCAGCCGCAGCATGGCGAGATCCGCCAGGTCGTCTTCGGTGAGACTCTCCCCGCCCAGGTGAGTGTGGATGCAGCGCAGGCCCCGGAGCCGGCCGGGCGCCAGACGGTATTGGCTGAGATCCGGGATCACAAGCCCGTGGCGGTCTCCCACCAGGACATAATCGATCCGCCCCCGCCGGTCGATCAACAGCCCGATCTGTCGGCGGATGTCGGCCGAAAGGTGGCTGATTTCACGGGCCAATTCGGAAGTGATCGGAAATCGGGGCGGGATTCGGCGGCGGTACAGATTCTGGAGCCGCCGGAGCGGATCGGCCTTCAGGCCTTTGGTATTGCCGTAAATTTTCTTCATGTCAGCCCCGCTGGTATCCGCCGGGGACGACCGCTTTGATCAAGGATGAAACCATCGAGGGGATTCGGTTGATTATCTTTTGGGCTTGTTTCATAAGAGGCCCCCGATGTGCCGGGGCTGTTTAAATCAATGAATATTGTACTTGAACCCACCGCTGTAGTCGGATTATCAGCCGAGACCGCCGGAGGGTCAGGACTCCCGGCTGCTCAGGTTGTCAAACCGCGTATAGGAGTTGAAGAATTTCAGCTTGATCTCTCCGGTGGGACCGTTTCGCTGCTTTTTGAGCAGGATTTCCGCGGTGCCCCTATTGGGGTTGTTTTCGTCTTTGTTGTAGACTTCGTCCCGATAGATGAAGGCCACCACGTCGGCATCCTGCTCCAGTGCACCGGATTCGCGCAGGTCCGAGAGCTGGGGGCGTTTGTCGCTTCTTTCCTCGAGCTTTCGATTGAGTTGCGACAAGGCCAGCACCGGAAGGTCCAGCTCCTTTGCCAGCGCCTTCAAAGAACGGGAGATTTCTGAAATCTCCAGATCCCGGCGTTCGAACGATACCGGCGCCTTCATCAACTGCAGGTAGTCGATGATCACCAGCCCGAGCCCCTTGTCGAGCTTCAACCGGCGGGATTTAGCACGGATCTCGGTGGCCGAAATGTTCGGTGAGTCATCGATGAAGACCGGGGCGTCGGACAGGGTTCCGGCTGCGTCGGTGAGGCGCACCCAATCCTCCTGGCTGAAAAAGCCGCTTCGCAAACGGGAGGAGTCCACCCGGGCTTCGGAGCACAGCATCCGCATCGAAAGCTGCTCTTTGGACATTTCCAAAGAAAAGACCGCCACCGGCGTTCCGTGGTCTACGGCGGCATTGCGCGCGATGTTCAGGGCAAAGGCGGTTTTTCCCATGCTCGGCCGGGCCGCGAGAATCAGCAGGTCTGAAGGCTGCAGCCCGGAGGTCAGGCTGTCCAGATCGGAAAAGCCGGTGGGAACACCGGTGATCAGCGCCTTGTTGCCCTGACGCTCCTCCAACGCATCGATGTTTTTTTCGATGATCCGGCTGATGGGATGAAACGACTGGCGGTGCTTTCGCTCCGATACCTCGAATATGGCCGTTTCGGCAAAATCGATGATGTCGTCCACCTCGCCGCGGTCCTCGAAGCAGCGGCGGGCGATCTGGTTGGCCCGTTCGATCAACCGCCGCAGTGCGGCTTTGTCGTGTACGATCCGGGCGTAGTATTGGGCATTGATGGCCAAAGGGACGGTATCGACCAGGCGGGCGAGATAGCCGGCGCCGCCGATCTCCTCGAGCTTCCCCTTTTCCTTGAGAATGTTGGCCAGGGTGACCAGGTCGACCGGCTCGTTTCGGGTGAACAGTTCGGTAATGGCGGAAAAGATCCGGCGGTGGGCGGTTTTGTAAAAGTCCTCCGGGGCCAGGATCTCGATGATGTCCAAAAGGGTGCTGTTGTCCACCAGAATCGCGCTCAGCAACGATTCTTCTGCCTCCAGGTTCTGGGGCGGAATATGGTGGAAGGAGGGGTCTGTCGCGCCTTTTTTTTGAGGATCGGCCATGGGTGATCTCCCGTCGGTTTCCGTTGAAATCCTGGCCAACGGCTCCGATGCGGTTCAAGGAAAGGCAGCGGTTGCTGGGTTGCTTGGTTGATTGGTTGAATGGTCAATTGGGCAGCCGGATGGGGTTTCCCGGTAAATGACCCCCCCACTCGACCACTCGACCATTTGACCAATTTCATGATCTCCGGCGCCAAAGGGCTGCACGGTCTGCGAGAATTGCAAACAGACCCCGGGACCGGCCTACAACTCAGTCGGCGGGCACGACCTCGACGGTGATTTCCGGTTCGACTTCCGAGTAGATGCGGATCGGAACCTGAAACGTTCCCAGGGTTTTGATCGGCTCGATGAGCAGCACCATCCGCTTTTCGACGTCGATATCCTGCTCGGCCAGCGCGTTGATGATTTCCCGGACCGAAACCGACCCGTAAAGCCGGTCTTCTTCGTGCACCTTGGCCGGAATCGTCACTTTCACCCCTTCCAGACGTTTGGCCATTTCCTCGGCCGCCTGTTTCTCCTTTGCCAGCTGCAGCTCGACCTTTTTGCGCTCATGTTCGAAAAGGCTGCGGCTCTGCGGGGTGGCCAGTACAGCCTTGCCCTGGGGCAGCAAAAAGTTTCGGGCGTAGCCTTTGGCCACGTCGACTTCGTTGCCGATCAGCCCCAGCGATTCAATGGTCTCTTTCAGTATCACTTTCATCTGCGATCCTCCAATGCAAGGCGGCCTCGGCAATCGGATGCCGGTCAGCCGTTCTGATGTGCCCCCAGTTTCCTGAAGTCAACCCACATATCGAAAAAACCGAGCCCGATGATCAACAGCAGCAGAAATTGCTGCAGGCCGATCAGGCTGTATAGGATAAAGCGCAGCGCCGTCGGAAACTTCTTTTTCTCGAAAAAAAACGAGACGATGGCGATTCCCTGAAAAAAATAGACCGCCATCAGCACGATCAAACCGTTTATCCCGATGATTTTCAGCGGGGCGACCGGCGACAAAAGCATAACGCCGCAGCCGATGGCCGCCCATACCAAAGGCTCCGGCGAGCGCCACTGGTTGAGCGGACCGAACTCCGGCACCGGCATCTTCCGCGCCTGGAACAACGACCGGGAAATCAGCAGGCACGCCCAGCTGATCAACAACGAGCCGGCCGCCGTCATCGACGGCAGTACCCGCACCAGCGCAAAGCGGATTTGCTCCAGGGAGCCCTCGAGCTGGTCGACGATTTCAAGCGACGCGCCGCTTTGGCGGTAAAGCTCGAGGGTCAGCCGCAGATTTTCAGCCACATAGTCGCTGACAAGGCTCACCGGTCCTTTGCCGGCCAGGAGGCTGAAGATCAGCAGCCCGCCGACGACGGCCCCAAAGGCGGCAGCGGCCGACCGGAGCAGCGTCTGGTCGACGGAGAGCCCTTTTTCATAAAGCTCTCCCAGCACGAAGCCGATCATCAGAAGCCATAAACAAAACAACAGATCGACGGCCAGGGTGCCGATCATCGCCGCCATGATCGCCGCACTGACACCGGCAATGATCACCGCCGGCTTTCTGCCGAGTTTCACGCGGTAAAAAAGCACCGGCAGCGGAAGGATAATGGAGCAGAAAAATCCGATGATCGTCAACCGGAAAACGGCAGCGAAAATCAGAACGGTGGCCCCAATGCCGATGGCGATGTCCCTGGACGGAGCCATGGTTCGCGGCACGCTTCTACGCCCTCCTTGGCGGCGGCGCCGTGGCGCCGCATTTGCTGGAAACAGTCCGGACGGGCGGGTCAACGGGCGCTGAAGTCCTGCTCTTTCACAGGTCGATGCTGCCGACGTAGGGCAGCAAAGCGATGGTTCTGGCCCGCTTGATTGCCTGGGTCAGGGCCCGCTGATGCTTTGCACAGGTGCCGGAAATGCGCCTCGGAATGATCTTTCCCCGCTCGGTGATAAAATATCGGAGCGTTTTGGGGTATTTGTAGTCGATCGCCATATTGCTGTCTGCGCAAAATCGGCAGACCTTGCGTCGATGGAAGACTCTTCTTCGGTATCCGCCTTTGCGTTTTCGAGACCGAACGGCTGCCATGATTACGCTCCCTCCTTGACTTCGCTTTCGCTGGTGGACGCCGGTTTTTCTTCGGCCGTGCCGGTATCCGCCTCCGGCTCGGCGGCGGATTCGGAAGACTCGGCTGCCGGCTCCGGGGAAGACGCCTCGGAGGGCGCTTCTGATTCGGATTCAGGGGGTGCCGGGGCCTCTTCAGCCTCAGGTGCCGGGGCCTCTTCAGCCTCAGGTGCCGGGGCCTCTTCAGCCTCAGGTGCCGGGGCCTCTTCAGCCTCAGGTGCCGGGGCCTCTTCAGCCTCAGGTGCCGGGGCCTCTTCAGCCTCGGGTGCCGGGGCCTCTTCAGCCTCGGGTGCCGGGGCCTCTTCAGCCTCAGGTGCCGGGGCCTCTTCAGCCTCGGGTGCCGGGGCCTCTGCAGCGCTTTCGGCCTCTTCCTGCGTAGCGGCCGTCTTCTCGGCTTCCTTGCGGGCCGCCGCTTCCTTGAGCGCCTCGATGTCGGGGTTTTCTTCCAGCAGAACAGTCATGTACTTCAGTATCCGGTCCTCGATGCGCAGGTTGCGCTCCAGTTCGGTGACGAGACTTCCGCTGCCGCAGTAATCGATCCGGAGGTAAAACCCACGGGGCTTTTTCTTGATGGGATAGGCCAGTTTCCGGGAGCCCCATTCATCGTTTTCAACGAGATACCCGGATTGGCCGGCGATCAACTCTCCGAACCGGTCGAACAGTTCGGTTCGTTCCTGCTCGGCGACGTCCGGGTCGACGATCACCATGGTTTCATACCTTCTCATGTTCCCTCCTTGTGGATGTAAAGCCCCGGGAAAATCCCGGAGCAAGGACCGGGAGTAAATCCTTACTATTATTCTTGCGGCGTCGCAGGTGTCAAGGCACGCTTTTGCCGCACCCAAAAAAAAAGGTCAGCTTCCGGCAAAGCCAACCTGAATCTGGCATAGTGGTGGGCCGTGAAGGAATCGAACCTTCAACCTACTGATTAAGAGTCAGTTGCTCTGCCTAGTTGAGCTAACGGCCCATGCTCGAGTTGCCCCGGTAAACGAATTTGCCCTTGTAGCAGCCGAAAAGCCCTTTGTCAATCAAGAAAATAGCGGGCGCGATTTTCTTGATTATGTCCGCTACGCGGAACGGCGAAAATTTTTCACAGCGTTGCATAGGCGGGAGCAGTAGAAGGCCATTGCTATGTTTGGGGCATTAGGTCATTCGAATTTCGAGTTTGTTTCGAATTTCGATATTCGGATTTCGGATTTATAAAGCGCCTCCACGCCGCCCCCTTAGCCCTATCGGATCCATGCGTAACAGGTCACCGGATGAATTCCACATGTTGTCAGCGCCGGCGCGACTTTCGCTGCTCCTTTTTCCAGTCCGGGTCTTTCCCTCGTTTTTTTCGGCCGGTGCCGGACGGTCGGCGGTCTTGATCCTTGTTCAGGTCGAGGAGAAAGCTGCCGGGGGTTTTTGGGGCTTCGGCCGGTTTTTTGGCCGGCTCCGGCTCTTCCTTCACCTTCGGCAGAGGAGGGCCGGTGATGCAGTCCGGCGGCAGGTGTTCGCACAGGAAAAGCTTTTGCCCGAAGCGGAAAAAAACCACTCCCCGGTCTGCAGCCGTCGTGGTGTGGACGGTCACTTCCACCGGTTCCGGATCGATGCGGCGGCCCCGCCGAAGCGCCGTCTCCTTGTCGAGGGCCAGACAGATCCGGTCTTCTGCCCCGGGGCTCAGCCCCTTTTCCCGGACATGGGGCCAGGCCCTTTTGCGGACGGCGCCGTAGAGCAGTCCGGGCGGCTCAGGTTCGTATTCAGGTGCCGGGGCATGGGTCCGATCCAGCGCCCGAATTCGGTTTTCGGACAGTTCCACGGGTGGATCGGCGATGCTGAGCATCACTTCTCTGACATGGCTTTCCCGGACGTATCCCCAGCCGCTTTCCTCGGCCAGGGCCTGCAAAAGGCTCTTGATTCGGACAAAACCATCGGCATCGGGCACCAGGGCGAATTCATCGGGCCGGTGCCCCAGGACATAGGCCAGCAGCTTGGCCAGGTCTTTGGGAGATTTTTTAATGGACATCTTGGTTTCTGTTTTCGGGATCCTTGGTTCTTGATCCTTGATCATGGTTCCTCGATCCTGGATGCTCGCCGCGGGCGTTTCCACCTGGGCACGGCGGCGGCGATCCATGAAATGAACGATTCATGTTCGCTCATTCCGAATCCTTGCTGTTTCGACAGGAACCCTCAGGCAGCTTCCGGGTTCTATCCAGGACCCAGCATCCAGGACCCAGCATCCAGGATCCAACCCATGCCACCTTGACCCCGCTTACCGTCTATCTTATAAGGATCTTTCTCTGTTATGCAAACGGTCGGCCTGCGGCCGGCGGAAAGGACATCTCCATGAACCGCGAAACCTCACGGCGCCTGTATCGCCGGGCCCTGGAATCGATCCCGGGGGGCGTGAACAGCCCTGTCCGGGCCTGCAAATCCGTCGGCGAAGATCCCCTTTTCATCGACCGGGCCATCGGCTGCTTTGTCTACGATGCGGACGGCAACCGATACATCGACTACATCGGCTCCTGGGGCCCCATGATCTTAGGGCATCGTCATTCCTCGGTCATCGAGGCGATCACCGAGGTCCTCGGCCGGGGGACGAGTTTCGGAGCCCCCACCGACCTGGAAATCGAACTGGCCGAGATGATCATCGACTCCGTGCCGTCCATCGAACAGGTGCGCATGGTCAATTCCGGCACCGAGGCGACCATGAGTGCGGTCCGGCTGGCACGCGGAGCCACCGGACGGGACAAGGTCGTCAAGTTCGACGGCTGCTATCACGGCCACGGAGACACCCTGCTGGTGGCGGCAGGATCCGGGGTGGCGACCTTGTCGATCCCGGGAAGCCCCGGGGTTCCGGAGCCGGTGGCCTCCTGCACGGTTTCGCTTCCCTACAATGACCTGGAAGCGGCAGCCCGCCTTCTGGAAAACCGGGGCGGTGAAATCGCGGCGGTGATCGTCGAGCCGGTGGCCGGCAACATGGGCATGGTGCCTCCGCGGCCTGGATTTCTCAAGGGGTTGCGGGAGCTGACGGCGGCATCCGGCAGCCTGCTCATTTTCGACGAGGTCATGACCGGGTTTCGGGTGGCCTACGGAGGGGCCCAGGCCCTTTACGGCGTCACCCCGGATCTGACCACCCTGGGCAAAATCATCGGAGGAGGGCTGCCGGTAGGGGCCTACGGGGGAAAAAAAGAAATCATGGCCCACATCGCGCCGGAGGGGCCGGTGTACCAGGCCGGAACCCTGTCCGGAAACCCGGTGGCCATGGCAGCAGGATTGGCGACGCTCAAAGAGATCCGGCACCCGGGCTTCTATGACGCTTTGGAGGAAAAGGGAGCATACCTGGAAAAGGGCCTTCGAACGGCGGCCCAAGAGGCCGGTGTTGCGGCCCAGATTTCGCGGGTCGGCTCGATGCTCGGATTCTTTTTCTCGGATCGGGCGGTGGAAAACTTCGAGGACGCCAAATCTTGCGACCTGGACCGGTTTTCCGCCTTTTACCGGGCCATGCTGTCAAAGGGGATCTACCTGGCGCCCTCCCAGTTCGAAGCCCTGTTCTTGTCGGCCGCCCACAATGTCGCCCACATCGACGAGACGATAACAGCGGCAGCGGAGTCTCTGAGAGAGATTGCATGACAGCCCCGGTGAGATTTTGCCCGCATGACGGGAAACCTCCGGAAGACGTTTGGAATTAGGCTAACGCCTGCAGAAGGCAAAAACTCGAAATCCGAAGCACGAAAATCGAAACAAATTCAAATAACCGAAATTCAAATTTCAAAACAAGGACTGAGACCGGGCGCTATCCAATGAAAGCACGGAGCGTTTTGAGACGTCTCTTTTATTTGGGTCGCTTGGTCATTTGGATTTCGGATTTGTTTCGGATTTCGAGATTCGAATTTCGTGCTTGACAACTGCTTTCCCCGGGTCGGTGGACCTTTATCCTATTTCTCATGCCTGCTTTCAGGACGTCTACGATTTCCGGCAGCACCTTGGCGGCCGGTCCCTGGATGAAGTGGCCGCCGCCGCTGACGGCAAGACGGGAAAACGGGTCTTGCTCGATGTTGATGTCCACGATCGTTCCACCCCGCTCGTGGACCCGCCAGGCCACCTGATTCGGCAGATTGGTGGCACCCGAGGTCCCGACGATCAACAAAAGGTCGGTCGCCGATGCAATTTTCAGGGAGCTGACAAACCGGAAATGCTCTTCGTTGTATGTCTCGTCGAACCAGAGAACGTGGGGGCGGCTCCATCCCCCGCAGGCCGGGCATCGCAGGGCGGATCGATCGCCTTCGGTCAGGGGCTCTCCTTTTTCCTTGCCCTCGACGAAGTCGGGCATCGGAACCAGGTCCGTGCGGCAGCCGTCGGCGCAGCGCATGAAAAAAATGTTGCCGTGGATCTGGAACGTTCGCTCCGGGCTGCTGCCGGCGCGTAGATGGAGCCCGTCGACGTTCTGGGTGATCAGGGTGAAGCGCTCGACAAAGAGTTTCTCCAGCCTGACCAGGGCTCGGTGCCCTTCGTTGGCATAGGCCCGGCGGCAGACGCCGAGGCGATAGAGATACCACGCCCAAACCTGCTCCGGGTATTGCCGGAACATCGAGTAGGTCGCCATCTCCTGGGGATGGTATTCTTTCGAGCCGACCGTCCAGTAGCCTTCCGGCCCCCGGAACGTCGGAATGCCGCTTTCTGCCGAGATGCCGGCACCGGTCATGACGGTGATCCGGCCTTGTCCGGCGGCAACTTCCAGCAGGTTTTTTTTCAGCACGGAATCCATAACCATACATTGCCCCAAAAATGCCGGCGCCGTCAAACGGCGCTCTGCCGGCCGGTTTCGTCGATTGCACCCCACGGCGGATCGTGGTAGGAAATGCCAGCGTCCGGGAGGGAAACATGAAAACGATCACCGAAGACAGGGCCGCATTTCTGGCGGAGGATTTCCGGCGGGGGTTCATCGACTACTGCGGATTTCGGGCACGCCGGGTCGATTCCGGCCTGTTCGAATCCGAGGTCGACATCGAAGAACGCCACCGGCAGCAGGACGGATTCATCCACGCCGGGGTGATGGCGACCATGGCCGACCATACGGCCGGTTACGCCGGCTTTACCACCGTCGATCCGGGGTTTCAGATCCTGACCGTGGAGTTCAAGATCAACTTCTTGAAACCCGCCTTCGGACGGGCCCTTCGCTGCCGGGCCCGGGTCATCCGCGGCGGCAGCCGGGTGATCGTCGCCGAGTCGGAAGTATTCGATGTCCGCGTGCCGGAAAAGAGAGAAGAAGAGGAGATCGAGCTGACGGCCAAGGCCATGGTCACCCTCATGGCCGTGCGACGGGAAAAACTGGCGCCGCCGTCGCGGCGCGCTGCCCGGGCGGTTCCCAAGAAGCGGCTCGGACCCCGAAAAGGGCCCTGATCCGATCGCTGCCGCGATTGTTCGCGCTCCGCGAAAAACGATTGAAAAGACGGTATGATGCACCGCACTCAAACAGATGCCTGCCCGCCTGATCTGCGTCCCATGTTGGAGCAAAACCGAATCCCGCAGCAGGTGAACCATATTCATCTGATCGCGGTCTGCGGCACGGCCATGGGGGCGCTTGCGGCCATGCTCAAGGAACTCGGCTACCGGGTGACCGGATCGGACCAGAACGTGTATCCGCCCATGAGCACCTTCCTGGCGGAGCGAAGCATCGCCGTCTACAACGGTTTTTCAGAGAAGAACCTTTCCGAGGCGCCGGACCTGGTGGTGGTGGGAAACACCGTTTCCTTCGACAATCCGGAGGCGGCGGCAGTCCGGGAAAAAAAGCTGCCCTTTTGCTCCATGCCCCAGGCCATCAATCATTTCATCGCCGCCGGCAAAAAACCGATCGTGGTCACCGGGACCCATGGAAAAACCACCACTTCCGCCCTGATCGCCTGGATCCTGGAAACGGCCGGACTGTCGCCTTCCTTTGTGATCGGCGGCATCGTCAACGATTTTTCCGCCAACTGCCGGCTGGGGACCGGCCCCTACATCGTGTTGGAAGGAGACGAATACGACACCGCCTATTTCGACAAGGGACCCAAGTTTCTTCACTACCCAGCCCGTATCGGTGTGCTGACCGGGGTGGAGTTCGATCATGCCGACATTTACCGGGACCTGGCTCACGTGCAGTCGGCGTTCGGGCGGTTCGTGGCATCCCTGGCGCCGGAGGCGCAGCTGCTGGCCGCATCCGGCCAGGATAACCTGGCGCCCGTCCTGGAAGGCGGGCGGTGCCGGATCCTGCGCTACGGCTGGGGGATCGAAGACGACTGGTCCGCGGGCCGGGTTTCCATTGCCCCGCCATGGACCGGGTTTGAGGTGCTGCGGCAGGGCCGGCCCCATGCCGTATTCCGCACGAGGATGATGGGCGAGCATAATCTGACCAATATTCTGGCGGCAGCGGCGGCGGCCGACGCCGCCGGAATCGCGCCGGCCGACGTCGCTGCCGCCCTTCAGACGTTTTCCGGCATCCGGCGGCGCCAGGAGATCCGGGGCGTGAAAAACGGGGTCGCCGTGATGGACGACTTTGCCCACCACCCGACCGCGGTGAAAGAGACGATCCGGGCGGTGCGTCCGTTTTTCCCAGCCGGCCGGGTGATCGCGGTGTTCGAGCCCCGCACCAACTCGAGCATGCGAAGCGTTTTTCAGGAAATCTATCCGGCCTGCTTTGATGAGGCAGACCTGGTCTGCATCCGAAAACCGCCGCTTCTTTCCAAGATCCCGGAAGGGGAGCGGTTTTCCTCGGAGAAGCTGGCAGCCGATCTGAAGCATCGGGGAAAGGACGCCTATTTTTTCGAGGAGACCGGCCCGATCGTCGATTTTATCGCCTCCCGGGCCCGGGACGGTGACCTGGTGCTGGTCATGTCCAACGGCGGCTTCGACAACATCCACGAAAGGCTGTTGGAGGCTTTAGAAAAATAGCAGAGCACAGGAGAGAGCCGATGTTTCGACCGTCCGATCCATCGGATAAAACAGCAAAGACGAATCGGACGGATCTGACCGATCGGACGAATCGGGCGGTGAAATCAGATTCGACAGACAGGAAAACCCCGCAAAACCGTCGCCTCCGGCCGAGCGGCGGCTACCGGAATCTGCGAAGCTTTCAGGCGGCGACCCTCATTTACGACGGTACGGTTTCTTTTTGTCGGCGGTTTGTCGATCCTCGCTCCCGCACCCACGATCAAATGGTCCAGGCGGCAAGAAGCGGCCGGCAGAACATCGCCGAAGGCAGCCGCGCCGGCGCCACCAGCAGCAAGTCGGAAACCTATCTGACCAACGTTGCCCGCGGCAGCCTGGAGGAACTTCTCTTGGATTTTGAAGATTTCCTGCGGCAGCGAAAAATACAACAATGGCCCAAGAACTCTTCGGAAGCCAGAAAAGTCCGAGATGTAAGCAGGCAAAGGCTCCATCCGTCTGATCCGTCTGATTCGTCGGATCAAACAGACAAAGACCGCTGGGCCAAATATGCCCCCTGGCTCGAACACAAAGATCCTGGCGTTGTTGCCAATACCTTGATTTGTTTGATTCACCAGGCGAATTTTCTTCTGGACCGGCAGATTGCCGTTTTGGAGCGGGCGATAATTGAGCAAGGCGGCTACCGGGAGCAGCTGACTGCCGCGCGTTTAAAGGAAAGAGGGAAGGTCGGTAGGCGGCGAAAGCAGGGTAATCGGACGGATCGGTCGGATCCGACGGATCGGGCAAGGCCTCCGGTTTGCCCTCTCTGTGGGCAGGCGATGATCCAAAGAACCGCCCGCAAGGGAAAGCAGGCCGGTTCCCGTTTCTGGGGCTGCACCGGGTATCCGGACTGCACAGGCACCAGACCTTTAAACCAGAAAAAGCCATAAGAAAGGCTGCGGCTGTCGGATCCGTCCGATTCGTCCGATCCGTCTGATGAAAACCATGCCGACCCAGGTTCAAGAAAACGTCTCCCTCAAAGACCGCACCACCTTCCAAGTCGACGCCAAGGCTCGTTTTTGGGGTAAATTTTCGTCTCCGGAAGAACTAATGTTCTATTACCGAGACAAAGCATGGCGCACGGTGCCCAAGCTCATCCTCAGCGGCGGGAGCAACGTGCTGTTTGTAAAGGATTTCTCCGGCCTGGTGCTCCATCCGTCGATCCGCGGGATCGACGTTGTGGAAGAAGATGCAGACTCGATTCTCGTCAACGTCGGCGCCGGGGAAAACTGGGACGATTTCGTAGCCCATGCCGTTTCGATGGGCTGGCACGGAATCGAGAACCTCTCCTGGATTCCGGGCTGTGTCGGAACCGGACCGGTTCAGAATATCGGCGCCTACGGAGCGGAGATCAAAGATGTCGTCGAACAGGTCGAGTACTGGAGCACAACCGATTTCGGGCGTCATCTTCTTGCCAACCAGGACTGCCGGTTCGCTTACCGGGACAGCATCTTCAAGCAGGGGCTGAAAAAAGAAGCCGTCATCACCCGGGTTCGGTTCCGCCTTTCCAAGGTTCCGCGCTTTACCCTGGCTTATGCAGACTTGAAGCAGGAACTCGCCGGGAAGGGCCCCCCCACCCTGACAACCGTCCGGGATGCCGTCATCGCGGTGCGCAAACGAAAGCTGCCGGACCCGGCCGAAGTGGGCAACGCCGGCAGTTTTTTCAAAAATCCCGAGGTGACGGAAGAACGCCTGGAAATCCTGCACCGCCGGAATCCGTCGATGCCGGTCTATCCGGCCGCCGGAGGGGCCTTCAAGGTTCCGGCCGGATGGCTCGTCGAGCGATGCGGATGGAAGGGCTTCCGGGAGGGCGACGCCGGAGTCCACCCCCGCCATGCCCTCGTGTTGGTTAACTACGGCAGCGCCACCGGAGAAGAGATACAGGATCTGGCAGCGCGCATCGAAACATCGGTGTTCGATCGGTTCGGCATCGAATTGTCCCCGGAAGTGACCATCCTCTGATAAAATCGCTGCCGCGATTTTATCAAACGCGGCTTCGCCGCTATAACCCAAAAAATCAATACAAACAGGCGGCGGTCACCCGGGATAGTCTGTAGTGTTGTGACAAACAGATCGTTATGTAGATCCTTTTCCCGTTGACAGAATGGCACAATTTTGGTTAACGACTAATCTTCATTGGGTTAACCAAAAAAACGTACGGCGATCGAATGATATGACGGCAGCGGCTCATCAAAGCAAGGGACAGATCCTGCAGCTTCTCCGCGGAGAGGAGCCGGTGGTCTCCGGCGAGCGGATCAGCAAGGAGATGGGCCTTTCCCGGGTCGCGGTGTGGAAGCACATCCGCAAACTTGGCGAGTTCGGCTATGAGATCGAGGCCACCGCCAAGGGCTACCGGCTGCTCCGATCTCCGGACACCCCTTATCCCTGGGAGTTTCCAGGCCGGGAGGGACTCATCCATCATTTCCCCGAGGTGGAGTCCACCATGGAGATCGCCCGGCAAATGGCCAGAGACGACTGCCCGGCGATGACGACAGTGGTGGCGGACCGGCAGCGCCGGGGCAGGGGAAGGCTGCAGCGCAGCTGGGCATCGGATCCCGGCGGACTCTATTTCACGGTGGTCACCCGACCCGGGGTCGACCCCCAGCAAAGCGGCCGGGTGAATCTTGCCGCATCGGTGGCGCTGGCAGCGGTGGTTTGCGACACCTTCGGCGTGAAGGCCCGGGTCAAGTGGCCCAACGACATTCTCGTAGACGAACGGAAACTGGCCGGACTCCTGTCGCAGATGGACGCCGAGGCCGACCGGACCGCCTTTGTCAACATCGGCATCGGCATCAACGTCAACAACGACCCGACCCGGTCGGCGCCGAACGCGGTGTCGATGCGCCGGCTTCTAAGGCGGGAAGTGTCCCGAAAAGAAGTGCTGGCAGTGTTTCTTGACCGGCTGGAGGTTATGCTGGCCGCCGGTTTGGGCCCGGAGCTCATCGAGCAGTGGCGGGCGGTCAACGCCACCCTCGGCCGGGCGGTGAAGGTGGAGACAGCATGGCAGCGCGTGGAGGGAACCGCCGTGGACGTGGACGAAAACGGCGCATTGATCGTGGAGACCCATAACGGAAAGCGGCAGACGGTCTTTTACGGCGACTGCTTCCATGTCGGGAAAGGCGCAGGCCCCTTTCTCATGAATCTTTAGGTTTCTACAGCCGGGAAAAATCCCCCCATCCCCCCTTTTTCAAAAGGGGGAGCGCTTCGGGCATTTGTTCGGATTTGCCAATGGCGAAGGTCTCAAAGCCCCCCTTTGGAAAAGGGGGATTTAGGGGGATTTGATGGGATACCGAATGAAGTTTCCCATGCGGATAGAACAATGAACGAAGATATCTCAAGACCCGAGGTGATCGATCGGACCCAGGTCCGGATGATGGTGTATACGGCGCTGATGGCGGCGCTGACCGCGGCCGGCGCCTGGATCGCCATTCCGATCGGGCCGGTGCCGATCGTGTTGCAGAATATGTTCATCCTTCTGGCAGGGCTTGTTCTCGGCAGCCGATGGGGGACGGCCAGTGTCGCTGTGTACCTGCTGGCGGGCGCCTGCGGCCTGCCGGTATTTGCCGGCGGGATGGGGGGCATCGGTCGGTTCGTCGGCCCCACCGGGGGCTATCTGGTCGGCTATCTGCCGGCGGTGTTTCTCCTCGGCCGGGTTTCCGAAAAACGGCCGACGGTGCTCTTTGACGTCATCGGCATGATTCTGGCCACGGCCGTCATCTATGGCGTCGGTACGGCCTGGCTGCACGCGCTCACCGGGCTGAGCTGGCCAAAGACCCTGGCAGTGGGGATGATTCCTTTTTTGCCCGGCGATGCAGTCAAGATCGTTGCCGCCGCCGGCATCGCCCGGGCACTGCGGCCCATCGTAAAAATGGAATAAAGAATTTGCAAAAATGGATTCAAATTGAGATTTGGAATTTGTTTGGTCATTGGTTTTTGGAATTTGGTCATTTTCTATTGGAACCTTGAACCCCGAACCCCGAACCCCGAACCCAGAACCCCGAACCCTGAACCCCGAACCCGGAACCTCCATGTCCTTCATCGAGATCCGCAGCCTCTCTCACCGATTTGCAGACGGCACCATCGGGCTCGACCGGATCGATCTTGGCGTCGAATCCGGGGAATTCGTCGTGGTGGCCGGGGAAAACGGCTCCGGTAAGACCACCCTGCTCAGGCATTTAAACGGTCTTTTGCTTCCCACGGACGGAGAAGTGATCGTCGACGGGCGGTCGGTGGCCGCCGATCCGGTACGGGCGCGCTTGAAGATTGGCATGGTGTTCCAGGACGCCGACAGCCAGATCGTGGGGCAGACCGTGGCCGAAGATGCCGCCTTCGGCCCGGAAAACCTCGGTTTCGACCGGCAGCAGATCGATCGGCGGGTGCGGTCGGCCCTGGAGGCCGTGGGCTTGGCCCATGCGGCGGACCAGGCGCCCCACCTTCTGTCCGGGGGCGAAAAGCGGCGCCTGGCCATTGCCGGGGTGCTGGCCATGGGGCCTGAAGGGATCGCCTTTGACGAGCCGTTTTCCAACCTCGACTATGCCGGCGTTCGGCAGGTCCTGGCTCAGATGGTGGCCCTTCACCGGAGCGGACATACCCTGGTGGTCACCACCCACGAGGTGGAAAAGGTGGCGGCCCATGCCGATCGGCTGGTCATCCTGCACCGCGGGGCCGCGGTTCTTTCCGGTCCGCCGGCGGTGCTTTTTCCGGACCTGGAGCGGTACGGCATCCGTCAGCCGTGCGCCTTCAAACTCGGAAAGGAGGTGGGTTCCTGGCTGGCTTGAGCGCCTTCGAATACCGGCCGGGAGGATCGTTCCTTCACGGCCTCGATCCCCGCACCAAACTTGCGGCTGCGGCTGTTTTCGCCCTGGTCGGGCTGGCCGCCTCCTTGCCCGTTCTGGCCGTCTCGGGGATATTGATCGTATGGGCTCTCTGGCGCGCGGGGGTCGGACCGCGGCAGTGGGTACGCGATCTGCGCATCTTTTGGATGATGCTCCTGTTCCTCTTCGCTGTTCGGGCCGTGACCGGATCGGGTCCGGCCCTGGTGCAGGTCGGCAGTTTGGGGGTCACCGCCCAAGGGCTGGCCGACGGAGGGATGATCTGCCTCCGGCTGTCGATCGTGGCGCTGGCCGGAATCGGCGTTTCAGCCGCCACCCGGCCTTCGGAGATCGAGGCCGCGGTTCAGGCGCTGCTCCGGCCGGTGCCTTTCGTGCCCGAAAAAAGGGTCGCCACCATACTCGGACTGGTGGTGCGCTTCCTGCCCGAGGTACTTCGCGAGGTGCGCTTGACCAAGGAAGCCCAGATGGCCCGGTGCATCGAGCAGCGAAAGAACCCTATCGCGCGGCTTTATCTTTTTGCCGTCCCGCTGCTCCGGCGCATTTTTGTCCGTGCCGACCGCCTGGCCATGGCCATGGAGGCGCGATGCTATTCTGACAACAGGACCGGTCCGGTGCTTTCCGCCGGCCTTACAGACACCCTGTGTCTGCTTGCCCTTGGCCTCCTTGTCATGCTTTCCCTTTTGTAGATCCCGTTCAATTGACACTGTCTGTCGCTGGGTGATATTCAAGCGAAACAAAAAATGCCGATCATCCCTGAAATTCGGATGACAATCCCTATAATATCTTCATCCAATTTCGTGTCAGCTTCCCAATGACAAACAACCAATCACAACCATTCCGTAGCGTTGCGCCGCGATCGCCGTCGGAAGCCAAGGAGCGATTCGATTGAAAGTCGTCATCGTCGGAGCAGGAGAGGTCGGGTTTCACATTGCCAGTCATCTGGCGGTGGAAAACAAGGACGTGGTGGTCGTCGACAAGGATCCGAATGCCCTTCGGCGCGTGTCGGACAGCATCGACGTCCAGGTGGTGGCCGGCTCCGGGGGAAGCCCTCTCGTTTTGCAGGAAGCCGGCCTCAAGGAAGCCGAGATTCTGCTGGCGGTCACCGACAGCGACGAAACCAACCTCGTGGCCTGCCTGGTTGCCAATGTGGTGTCTCCCTCCACCAAGAAAATCGCGCGGATCCGGAATGCGGACTACGACGACTACGTCGGGGCCTTCCGGGAAAATCCCCCCTACATCGATACCCTGATCAACCCTGAGACCGAGGTGGTCAAGACCATCAGCCGGATGATGCGCTATCCGGGCGCGGTCGACGTGGGCGACTTTGCCGAGGGCCGGGTCAAATTCGTGGGGATCTACCTGGATGAGGGCGCCAAGGTCATCGATATCCCCCTGGAGGGGCTTGCCGCCCAGATCGGCAAAAAAATGCCCCTGATCGCGGCGGTGATCCGGGATGAAAAACTGGTTATCCCGCGCGGCAGCTTCAAACTGCAGGCCGGCGACCTGGTCTACTTCATCGCCGAGGAGGAACGGCTGCTCGAGACCCTGGAAGTGTTCGAAAAACAGCGGGAGCCGATCCGGCACGTGCTGATCGTCGGCGGTGGTCAGATCGGACGCCGGCTGGCCGTGACGCTCGAGCAGGAAGGAATCCATACCAAACTCGTCGAGAGCGACCCGGACCGGTGCGCCAGACTGGCGGACTCGCTGAACAAGACCATCGTCATCTGCGGCGACGGAAGCGACCAGAGCCTCCTGGAGGAGGAAAATATCCGGGACATGGACGCGGTGGTCACCCTGACCAGCGACGAGGAGGTCAACATCCTGTCTTCCCTTCTGGCCAAGCGGATGGGGGCGAAAAAGACGATCACGCGCATTAGCAAGTTCAGCTATTTTCCCCTGATGTCGGCCATCGGGCTGGAGCAGGTGGTCAGCCCGCGGCTTTCGGCCATCAACTCGATTCTTCAACACATCCGCCGGGGAAAGGTCCTGGCCTCCCGGTCGATCAAGGAGGCCGAGGCCGAGGTGATGGAGGCCGTCGCCCTGGAGACCTCCGATATCGTCGGAAAGCCGCTTCACAAAATCGATCTGCCCAAAGGCTCGCTGGTGACCGCGATCATCCGGGGCGACCAGGTGATCATTCCGTCCGGGGAGAGCGTCATCGAGCCGGGGGACCGGATCATCATCTTCGCCGTAAGAAGCGCCATTGCCAAGATCGAAAAGATCCTCGCTGTAAAGCTGGAGTTTTTCTAAATGAGTTGGCGCTACATCCTGAGCGTGGTCGGGACCCTGGTGGCGTTTTTAGGGGCGGCCATGCTTCTGCCCCTGGGGTTCAGCCTGTATCATGAAGACGGCAGCTTCTATCCGCTTGCCCTTTCGGCGGCAGTCACCCTGGCCGTTGGTCTGGCGGCCTATTTCATGCTTCGACAGCCCACCCAGAATGCCGTGGGGACCCGGGAGGGAATGGCGATCGTGACCGTCGGCTGGACCGCCGTGGGGCTTTTCGGGGCGCTTCCTTTCTGGTTTTCGGGCGCCTGTCCCTTCACCGACGCCTTTTTCGAATCGGTTTCCGGCTTTACCACCACCGGGGCGTCGATTTTCACCGATATCGATGCGATTCCCGAAGGACTTCTCCTCTGGCGCAGCCTGATCCAGTGGCTCGGCGGGATGGGGATCATCGTTTTGTCCATCGCGATTTTGCCGTTTCTGGGCGTCGGCGGCATGCAGCTTTACAAGGCCGAAGTGCCCAGCCCGGTTCCGGACAAGCTCAGGCCCCGGATCCGGGAGACGGCGATGGTGCTGTGGAAGGTCTACGCCCTGTTTACCGTTTTGGAGGTGCTGCTGCTTACCCTGGGCGGGATGAGTCTGTTCGATTCATTGTGCCACGCCTTTACCACCATGCCCACCGGCGGGTTTTCCACGAAAACCGCCTCCATCGCCCACTATGACAGGGTCTACTTCGACGCGGTCTTCATCTTCTTTATGCTTCTTGCCGGGATCAACTTCTCCCTCCACTACCAGATGTTGCGGGGAAAGCCCCTGGCCTTCTGGCGCGACAGCGAGTGCCGCTTCTTTTTAGGGGTGGTGCCGGTGCTGGTGGCCGTGGTCAGCTTCGACGTGTGGCGCGACGTCTACGGGGGCATCGGCGAATCCCTTCGCTACGGGGGATTCCAGGTGGTTTCCATTGTCACCACCACCGGCTATGCCACGGCCGACTATGAGAAGTGGCCGGGCCTGTCGCAGTTGATCCTGCTGCTGTGCATGTTTCTGGGGGCTTCTGCCGGCTCCACCGGCGGCGGCATGAAGTGTCTGCGGGTGATGCTCTACTTCAAGTTCTGTTACAAGGAGCTTTTCACCTTGATCCACCCCCATGCCGTTTCCCGGATCAAGATCGGAGGAAAGACGGTTCCCGAAGACGTGATGCACAGCATCCTGGGATTTCTGGGGCTGTACATGGGGTTGTTTGCCTTCAGCTCGGTGCTGCTGGCGTCGCTGGGAGTCGATTTTATCACCTCCTTTGGCGCGGTTGCCGCCAGCATCGGCAACATCGGCCCGGGCTTCGGCATGGTCGGGCCGGCGGAGAACTATGCTCAGATCCCGTTGCTGGGAAAGTGGCTCCTGGCGTTTTGCATGCTGCTGGGAAGGTTGGAGATATATACCGTCATCATACTCCTGGTCCCGGAATTCTGGCGAAAGTAGGCGGCTGCGCGAGAGCGACGGCTTCGGCGTTGCGCTTCGCTTCGAGGGGGCTCGACGTACGACAAGTACGCCTCGCTCCCTCGAATCTTGCGCGCCTTGAAT
>JAIPEL010000082.1 GCA_021737185.1 Desulfobacterales bacterium
CTCGACGACAGCACGCTCACGAGCACGGCCACGAGCCTGACGCGGGATGCGGGCGAGACGGTGGTCGGCTCTCTCTACGATATCACGGCGGGGACCTTCACGACCCCGAGCACGAACTACAGCGCGCCCAGCCTGGTGCTGGGCAGCACGCTCGACATCACGCCCGCGGCCCTGACCGCGACGGTGGCGGATCAGAGCAAGATTTACGGCGCCGATGATCCGGCCCTTGCCGGGATCGGCGTGACACTCACCGGGCTGGTGAACGACCCGGCAATTGCGACCTGGAACGGCGCCGTCGCGGTCAACGACAGTGCGTTGACGACCACGCCAACCTCCCTGACGCGCGACGCGGGTGAGACGGTCGCCGGCTCGCTCTACGCCATCACGGCGGGCAGTTTCACGACCCCGAGCACGAACTACAGCTCGCCCAGCTTGGCGCTTGGCAGCACCCTTGACATCACGCCGGCGGCCCTGACAGCGACGGTGGCCGATCAGACCAAGATCTACGGCGACGACGATCCGGCCCTGGCAGGGATCGGCGTGACACTCACAGGTTTGGTCAACGACCCGGCGATTGCGACCTGGAACGGGGCCGTGGCGGTGAACGACAGTGCGCTTGCGAGCACGGCAACCTCCCTGACGCGGGATGCGGGTGAGACGGTGGCAGGCTCGCTGTACGACATCACGGCGGGCACGTTCACGACCCCGAGCACGAACTACAGCTCTCCCAGTCTGGTATTGGGCAGCACGCTCGACATCACGCCGAAAACAGTGAATCTCGCTGCCACCCGGAACTATGACGGGACCACAGACTTTGCTGAAGGCACTTTCACGCCGACGATCACCGGAACAGTGGCAAACACGAGTTGGATCGACTGGAATGGCAATATAACGACGGTTCTGGGAGCTCAGACACTGAGTATTGCTTCGAGCGGCACGGGCACGGTGCCAAGCAGAAACGCTGGTCCTGCCCAGACAATGACCACGGGCACGATCGCGCTTGCCGATGGTAGTAATGGCGGCCTTGCCACAAACTACACGCTGACCGGTGGCACGCACAACGGCACGATCACGCCCAAAGCGTTGACCGCGGTGGATCTGACGGGCGCGGTGAGCAAGATTTATGACGGCGATGCCACCGTCGACAACCTGACGACAGGCAACTACAGCATCACCGGGTTTGTGGCCGGGGAAGGGGCGACGATCGGGGTGGAGACCGGCACGTACGTCGCCGGCAAGGATGTGATCGACAACCCGGCCGGCAGCGCGGTGACCTCGGCGGTCCTGGCGGCGGCCGATTACACGGCCACGGGTACGACCTTGCTCTCCAACTACGACCTGACCGCCGTGATGGGTGTGAGCGCGACCGGGGCCATCGGTGAGATCACGGCAGCAGACCTGGCTCTGAGCGGCACACGCGTATACGACGCCACCACCGTATTTGCCGGCGACAACCTGATCGCAAACGGCATTGCCGGTGAGACCTTTACCGTGATCGGTGCGGGTAACATCACCAACCTGGCCAGCAAGCACGTACAGACCGGCTCAACTCTGGCCTCTGTGACCGGACTGTCGCTGGGTACAAGCGGTGATGGCGGTCTGGCCAGCAACTACAAGCCTATTACCACGACGGGTTCCTCGGTCGATGTGACGGCGCGGCCGGTGACGCTGACGGCGCCGTCGGTGACCAAAACCTATGACGGTTTGCTTATTTACGCCACCACCGCCGGCGATCTGAACGCTATCACCTTGTCTGGCCCACTGGCGGGCACTGATACGGTCTCGGCGGCGACCATCACCTACACCGACAAGAACGCAGGTACGAACAACAAGACAGTAAACCTGAATGCAGCCACGATCGATGATGGCAACAGCGGCGCCAACTACACCGTCACGTTGGCGGGCAACACTACCAGCACCATCACGGCTTTAGGGATCACGGGCAGTATCACGGCGGCGGACAAGGTATACGATGGGAACAATTTGGCGACAATCACCGGACGATCGCTTACGGGCGCGTTGGGCACGGACGATGTGACGTACACCGGCGGCACCGCCACCTTCTCGGACAAGAACGCGGCCGTCGACAAGACCGTAACCGGCACCGGCCTGAGCCTGACCGGGGCGGACGCGGGCAACTACACGGTCAACGGCACGGCCTTGACTACGGCCGACATCACCCCCGCACCGCTGGGCATTGCGGCGAACAGCATCAGCAAGACTTACGGCAGCACGGTGAGCTTTACCGGCAGCGAATTCAGCAGCACCGGGCTGAAGAACGGCGAGACGGTCGGCAGCGTGAACCTGGCCAGTGCGGGCACGGCGCCGACGGCCGGGGTAGCAGGCAGCCCGTACGACATCACGGCAAGCTCCGCCACCGGCGGCACCTTCAACGCCGCCAACTACACCATCAGCTATGTCGACGGCATCCTGGGTGTGACCCCGGTGCCCCTGATCGTTACGGCTGACGCTCAGAGCAAAGTTTACGGCACGAGCGATCCGGCCTTGACCTTTGGCGCCACGGGGCTGGTGAACAACCCGGCGCTCGGCGTCGTTGACACTGTAGGGAACGTGTTCTCGGGTGCGCTCACGCGTACCGGCGGCGAGACCGTACTGGGCGGGCCGTACGCCATCACCCGGGGCACACTCGCGCCCAACAGCAACTACACCCTGGCCAGCTTTACCGGCAGCAATCTCACCATCACGCCGGCGGTACTGAATGTTGCTGCAAATCCTCAGAGCAAGGTGTACGGCACGAGCGATCCGGCTTTGACCTATAGCGTTGCGGGGCTGGTGAACAACCCGGCACTCGGCGTCGCCGATACGGCAGATTCCGTACTATCGGGCGCGCTCACGCGCGCCACCGGTGATCCCGACCATTGCATATGCATCGCATGCCTCAACGGCGAGACCGTTACGGGCGGACCGTACGCCATCGCCCAGGGCACTTTGGCGGCCAACAGCAATTACACCCTTGGCTTTACCGGCAGCGATCTCACCATCACGCCGGCGGCGCTTGATGTTGCCGCGAATCCTCAGAGCAAGGTCTTCGGTACGAGCGATCCGGCCTTGACCTATAGCGTTGCGGGGATAGTGAACAACCCGGCCCTCGGCATCGCCGACACGGCAGATTCCGTGCTATCGGGCGCGCTCACGCGCGTCCCCGGGGAGAGTGCGTTGGGCGGGCCATACGCCATCACCCAAGGCACTTTGGCGGCCAAATGCAATTACACCTTGGGCTTTACGCCCAACGATCTCATCATTATTGGCGCGGCTGCAGAGCCGGTCTTGGGTTTCAACGCGGGGCAGGTTATTTTTGCCGGAGTAATCAATAACGAATTCTACTACCGTCCGGGCAATTTCTGGCATATCTCCCTGAATCCAAACAACGCCGACCCGGGCTTCGACGTAATGAGGGGGACCAACGATTTGAACTCACGCTTGCGCCGAAGCATGAACCCTTGCGATTCTATTTCCGGCGGGGGATTTTGTGAAACCTGGTCATTCCCGCAGCAATTCGAGAAAGTCGATGAAAAATGAGAGCATTCGTGCCTGATTTATGGGGTTTCAGGAATAGGGGCGACCTGCCGTCAATAATCCGATCGACGGGGCTTGCCGTGGTGTTGCTGGTGCTGGCATCAGCGCTTTCATTTGCACAGACAGAGACCGTGCGCTTCGATATTGATCGTTTCGCGATCAAGGGCAATACGCTGATAGATCCTGCTGAGATTGAAGCAGTGCTCAAGCCTTTCACCGGCAAACAGCGCGAGTATGGCGACGTGCAGCGTGCGATTGAAGCTCTCAGAGAGCGCTATCGCACCAAAGGTTTCAACGTGGTGTGGGTGGGCGCACCCGGACAAGACCTCGGCCAGGGTGTCGTCACGCTGCAGGTCATCGAAGCGCGGATTGGCAAGGTCGCCATCGAAGGCAACCGCTTTTTTGATGATGCGAACATCCGTTCCAGCCTTCCGGCGCTCAGGGAGGACGTTTCGCCCAGAATAAGGGATATTTCGGCAAACGTGCAGCTTGCCAACGAGAATCCGGCCAAGCAGGTGGACGTCGTCTTGCGCCCCAGCGAAAAGCCGGGCCTGGTGGATGCCACCGTCGATGCCATCGACGTTCGGCCGTTCAAGGCCTTCCTGACCTTTGACAATACCGGCAACACGGAGACGGGCGACTATCGGCTCGGCGTCGGCGTGCAGCATGCCAACCTGTTCAACCGCGACCATATTTTCACGTTCAACTACGTCACCTCGCCGGGAAAGTGGGACCAGGTCAGCCTTTACAGCGCAAGTTATCGCCTGCCGCTGTATTGGTGGGGCGATTCCATCGATTTCATCAGCGCCTATTCGGATGTCGATGCCGGCACCACCCAGACCGTCGCCGGGCCGCTCGCTTTCTCCGGCCGGGGCCAAGTTTACGCCCTGCGCTATAACCAGTTGCTGGAGCGGCAAGGCGAGTATTCGCACCGAATCGTTTACGGCCTCGATTATCGTGCCTACGAGAACGACTGCGCGCTCGGCGATTTTGGCAAAGAAGGCTGCGGGCCGGCCGCGGTGGATGTCACCGTGAGTCCTATCAGCTTGGCATATAGCGGCAATTGGTCAAAGCCCGGGCGGATCTCCGACTTTTATGTTGTCTTATCGCACAATGTTCCTATGGATGATAAAGGGCAGGAGAGTGATTTCAATGCGGCGCGCCCGAGTCCGGAAGGCGGGGATGGGGCGCCTTCCCGTTACACCATCCTGCGCGGCGGCGCCAGCATGGTGAAAGCGTTTGAGAGCAATTGGCAAGTCCGCGCCGCTTTCAGCGCCCAGTACACCCCGGATGCCCTCGTAACCGGCGAACAATTCGGCATTGCCGGCGCGACCGCCGTCCGCGGCTTCCTGGAGCGCGAAATTGTCCGCGATAAAGGCTATTTTGCCAACCTCGAAGTCTATTCGCCCAACTTACTGGGCAAACTGACCCCCGGTGCGGGCAACCTGCGCGGCTTGCTGTTCTATGACTTTGCCCGGGCCGCCAACAATCGGCTGGACGGGGAAGACAGATACCAGGAATCAATCTCCAGCATCGGCGCGGGTTTACGCTGGAATTTCCAGCGGAACTTTAACCTGCGTTTTGACTTGGCGCGGGTAATGGACGACGGCGGGAGTAAAGAAGCCGGCGACCTTCGCGGGCATATTTCGGTCTATTTGGGCTTTTAGAGCGCTTGTCAAATTAGATATCAAGTGTGGTCATATTTTCAAAAGCCATCGGGACAGAGAAAAATTTCTCGAATACCTTGAAACAGCAACCGATCGCCTTTCTATTCGCAATAAGACATGCCTGCCTTTTCATCGAATGTCCCCTATGCGTTCACGGTCAACACCCCCTGGTCGGTCATATACAGCTGAACCGGAAGCTGCGGGTTTTCTTCCGCGTTTCAAAAAAGGGGATGATCATGATATTATCCCCAACAGGCATTGACCGGGGTGAAGGAAAACGCGATACTCTCACATTGTACCAAACCTCTATCTCACCGCAACCCGTTCATCGGCTTTAGTCTTTTTACCGGCGGCGAAGCCGCTTTTAATCAATACGCGAAGCGGATTGATCTATGTACGAACGGTACTTCAAGTTCAAGGAGCGGCCGTTCCGGCTGGTGCCGGACCCGGCCTACCTGTATCTGAGTCGCAGCCACCAGGAGGCGATGGCGCACCTGGTCTATACCGTCGAAGCCGGCGACGGATTCGTGGCGCTCACCGGCGAGGTGGGCACCGGAAAGACCACCCTTTGCCGGGCCTTTTTGGCTCAACTCAAGGCAGGAACCGAAGTCGCCTACATTTTAAATCCACCCACAGACCCGGTAGACCTGATGCGGGCCGTCAACCGCGATTTCGGACTCCCTGCCGACAGCGGCGACCTGCAGGATCTGATCCACTGCCTGAACTCCTTTCTCATCGAGAAAAAGCGGCAGGGAAAGAATGTCTTACTGATCATCGACGAGGCGCAGAATCTCAACCGGCACGTGCTGGAGCAGATCCGGCTCCTTTCGAACCTGGAAACCACCCGCAACAAACTGCTTCAGATCATCCTCGTCGGCCAGCCCGAGCTGAACAACACTCTTCAGTCGAATCAGCTTCGCCAGCTTCGGCAAAGAATCACCCTGCAATGCCAATTGGAGCCGCTGTCGCTTTCCGAAACCGGAGCCTACATCCGGCACCGGCTTGCCGTGGCGTCGAAAAACGGGCACCGGCTATTTTCCAATGGCGCCATCCGCCGGATCTTTCGATTTTCGGACGGCATTCCGCGGCTCATCAACATGGCATGCGACCGGGGGCTGTTGGCGGCTTTTAGCGAGGGTCGAAAAATCGTGAGTGCGGGTATTGCCCGGAAAGCGATCAGGGAGTTTAAGAAAACCGCTGATCCCACCTTCAACCGATGGAAATTCTGGAGCGCCGCGCTGGCGGCAGGAGCAGTCCTTTTCATGGCGGCGATGTTGCTCTACGGCCCGTTTGTCATACAGCGGACCGATGCCGACATCCCGGAAAAGGACCTCGCTTTGAAAGAGGCCGAAAAATCTGTTGAAGATTCGGTTTCGACGGTGGACCCTTCGCCCCCTTCACCGGCTGTGTCCGATCCATCGGCGCTTTCAGAAGCACCGGCGCCGGACGAGCCGTTTTCTCTCGACTCATGGCTCGCAGCTGCCGACGCGGTGCAGACTCGATCGCAGGCCGTTGTGGAGGTGCTCCGGCGTTGGGAAGAAGGTGATCTAACCCTTCGCCTTGCAGACTACCTCAAAGACGATTTGACCTTTTTCCAGCTTACGGCCAGCCAGGCGGGTATGGAAGTCTATCCGGTGAAAGACGGGCTGGACAAAATTGAGATGCTTGGTTTGCCTGCGATATTGGAATTTGTCTCCCCAGAGACGGTCAATCATGCCTACCTGGCGCTGAACAGCGTCGAGGAAGGCCTTTATACCCTTTTCGTTCCCGGTCAAACGGAGGTTTTTATTATCGATAAAGCGGCGCTGTATCGATTCTGGTCCGGAAATGCGTACATACCGTGGAAAAATTTTTTCGCGATTTCCGGCCAGATTCCCGGAAACGCACCGGGAGAGTCGGTGGTCACATTGAAGCTGCTGCTGCGGGACTTGGGATATGAAGATGTCGATCTCAGCCCCCAATACGACGAGGCCACCCGGCAGGCGGTCGCCGCCGTCCAGGCAAACCAACACCTCTCGGTCGACGGCGTGGTCGGCCCGATGACGAAAATCGCCCTGTACAATATGAAAGAGGGGTTGGGGATTCCGAGACTGAGCAGATAGAAGGCAGATGATGGATGAAAGACGACAGCCCCGCCGCTGACCGGGCCCGGCCGATTCAAGATTCCAAATTCAAGATTCAACATCGGGAGCAAAAAAACGTGAGCAGCATACTCGATGCATTGAAGCGGCTTGAAAAGGAGGTTCCGGACCAGTCGATCCAAAATCTGGAACCTTCCTGGCTCGATGCGCCTTCCGTCAACGCTTCCTTGAAGGACCGGATCAGCGGACTTCTGCTGCGGAAAAGCCGCGCCATCTGCATTGCCGGGGCGATCGGACTTTTTATCGCCGGCGCCGCGATCCTGGTAAAAATCGGCGTCTTTCCGCTGTCGCTTTCCAAACCGGACGTTCAACCTCTGAAAGAGGCGGCGCCGGCTGAAGGGGCCAAGGTACAGGCTGCCCCCGATGTTCCGGTTCGGAAGACGATCAAAAATTTGCATCGAACACCTACCCGGCAAAATCGTTCTCCGGTGGAAAAGGCCGGACCTGTCGCCCGCGGCAACGTTATGGAAGCACGACAGAGAGCCGTCATCGCCGATCCGCCGGGTGCTGTCCCGCCGGTTCGGACCGTGAAGCCGGAGAAAAAACAGGCGGTTTCAGGTACCAGGTCTCCGCCTTCCGCTTCCGCAGTCCCCGAAGCCGCTCCAAAAAAGGAAGCCGTTCGGCCCGATAAGGCACCTCCCGCTGCCGCCGTCGAAGACGCGCGGGTGGAGAAGGCTTCCCCGACCCAGGAGCTTTCCCGCAATTTCGCTCAAAACCTGCCGAGCCAGGCCGGTCTTGATCTGCAGGCCATTTCCTGGGACGAAGAACCGGAAAGCCGGATCGCGGTGATCAACGGCCGGATCATGCGGGAAGGAGAACGCATCGAGGGCTACCTGCTTTCTGAAATCAACCCGGACGATGTGCTTTTCGAGCACACCGGCCAGATCTGGAAGCTCGAATTTCGTCAGCGTTGAAGGTTTTTCAAGCTATTGTCCGGATGAAACGGAGTTTTTGCGCGGAAATTTGAAGGGAAGTTCGGGCTGGCGATAGCGAAAGTAGGCTTGGCATTTTTTCTGGTAGCGGCAGGCCTCACAGACCGAAACATTCTTGCGGGGATGCCCTTTATAGCGGGGGCAACGGATGTAGACGGTGTTCTTGGAGGACATGGCGCTTTTATACGGCAGGCTGCATGGCTTTTCAAGCTCCGATCAGCATCCTATGATTTTGGATGTCGCCCGCAGCGTTGACATCCGTAAAAAGAAAGAATAATAAACAATGTTTTTATCTTGACGCTTGGCTTCTCAAACTTGAACAAGAAGTGGTTTTTACCTTCATAAAAGCACGCTGAGGAAAAAAATGGGGTGGATGGGAAAACTGGTGGGCGGGACCCTCGGATTTGCCTTGGGCGGTCCATTGGGGGCGGTGGCCGGGGCGGTATTCGGTCATGCCTTCGACAAGAACCAGGAAATGGAAGGCGGCGGCCGGCTTCCATATCTTTCCAGCCACGAGCAGGCCAACATGACCTTCTTCGTGGCGGTGTTTTCCATGCTGGCCAAGGTGGCCCGGGCCGACGGCCACGTGTCCCGGGCCGAGATCGATACCATCGAACGGTTCATGACCGAGGACCTTCGCCTGAGCCCCCAGAGCCGGAATGCCGCCGTGGGGATTTTCCAAACCGCCCTGGATTCTCCCCAGACCTTCGAGGATTTTGCCGGTCAATTCTACGAGCAGTTTCGGTTTCAGCCCCAGATCTTAGAATTCATGCTCGACATTCTCTTCCGGCTGTCCACGGCCGATGGAAGGCTCACCGAAGAAGGCGAATCGATGATCCGGTCCGCGGCGCGGATTTTCGGTATCGGCGAAGAGCGCTACCGCCGGATCCGGCAGGGCTACGCCTCGGATGTGGACAGCTACTATGCCGTCTTGGGGGTGGCTCGGGAAGATTCGGCCGAGGAGATCAAACGGGCCTACCGCAGGCTCGTTCAGGAATACCACCCGGACAAGATCGCCGCCAAGGGATTGCCCGAAGAGTTCACCCGGTTTGCCCAGGACAAGTTCCGAGAGATCCAGGAAGCCTACGAAAAGGTGAAGTCGGACAAGGGAATCAGGTAAGCTGGGAAGCTGCCGGATGTCCGATGTCAGATGTCGGAGGTCAGAAACTGCAAAAGGCGAAGCACTCTGTGATGTCGGTGCCATCCGACAATTTTTCATCCCGCGCAGACCGGCGGTCTTTGTGCAGATCCTGAGGGTGTATTCTTAACAGCTTTTGTTTGGCATCTCAGCAGATGAACGCTACCGCCTTTTCCATGTCTTTCCGCCGTCCGTGCTTTCCTTGAGGGTCAAAGATCCTGCAAAAGAAACCGAAATCCCCAGGTATTTTCCTTTTGTGTTTTTCAGGTAGAACGAACCGGGCGCCCTGGGCATCCCCCGGCTGTTGAACTGCAATTTGCCGGCCCGGAAAGTGACCTTGCTGACTTCCACACCCGGGCCAAAGGCTCTCTGGCAGAGCAGCCTTTCTTCGATTTCACGGATTCCGTTTCCGGCGATCGCCCCAGGACCGGAGCCGTCGTCGACAAAGGCCTCGCAGTATTTACCGCCGGCAAGAATGACGGCGACTTCCTTGTCTTGCTTGATCGAGAAGATCCGGGCCGCCTGCATGACGGTGCACATTTCCTGGACCGCGCTCCTGAGCCTGAAATTCGGAAGGTGTTGCTTCAAACCGATGCCGCCGGCCGCCCCCAGGACCGAACAGATTCCCAGGCACACGAGAAGCTCTACCTTGCTGAACCCGCTTTTCCCAAGAGGCATGTATTCCTCCATATAAGGTTTGCCGCTGGCGCGGCGTTCAAGGTTCATGGTTCAAGGTTCAATGTTTGCCGGAAGGAATTCTATAGGAATTTATTGGTATTAGCCGGCCGGTTTGATCTGAAACTTGTGTCGAAGCCCCTGCCGGTGGAGGGACGCGCTCTGTCGCGTCCGTGTTGCCAGCAATGACCCAATACACAGAGGGCGCAGAGAAAACCTTATAAATATTCGTCTGCGCATCCTCTGCGCCGGCGGTGAAACCATCGTCTCCATAATTACGCCCACATGTACTAAGCAACTTTTGTTCCGATCGTCTGTCAGGGGGAAGAAAAGATCGAAATCCACACCGAAGATGAGGAGAGATGGAGCTAACAAATAGATATCGCTTGGAATTTGAAAAATGTCGAGACAGAGATGGTAGATGCGTCCAGGAGGGCAGACAGCGGTTCAGGATCGGCGGCTACTGCCGGCTGCCCGAATCCTGCTGCACCGGCACACAGGATTTTGTGCAGCTGGAATGAATCTTCCCGCAGTCCCGCCAAAGCGGGATTTCCGCTTCGCTCCAACAAGCTGACTTTTTGCGAAACCATCAAGGGTGATGAAATCGTAAAAAGTCTCCGAAACCTTCGTCGCGCTTGATCTGGCCTTTATAAGTATTAGAAAATACTGGATTCCCGCCTGCGCGGGAATGACGAAAAAGGAATATTCGGCCTTTTTACGAGACCATCAAGGGTGGATTGTGAAACAAAGGGCAGGGCGTTCAATGTACCGTCTTTTTTGCCCCCGGGTCATTGAACAAACAGGGGCGGCAAGGCCGCCCCTCATATAAAATTGCGACAGCAATTTTATTCGAAGACCTTTTCCGCCGTCTCATCGGCGCCGTTGGCGTCGTTTTCGAGGTCCCGTGTGGCGGCCGACTTCCGTGCGGCCAGATGCTCCCGGTACCACTCGGCTGCGATGATCATGGACATGACCTCGTTGGTGCCGGTCCAGATCGAAGAGAGCCGAAGATCCCGGAAAATCCGCTCCACCGGGTAGATGTCGGTGTAGCCGATGCCGCCCATGACCTGCATGGCGTTGTGGGCGACCTTCTGACACGATTCGGTGACGAATTTTTTGGTTTCCGAAACCATCCGGCGGATCCGGCGGTGGCCCACGCCGCCGTCCACCGCCCGGCAGGTGGTATAGACCAGGGAGCGGGCGGCATCCAGGAGCATGGCCGCTTCGGCCACCTGGAAGCTCACCCCCTGAAACTGGTTGATGACCTGGCCGAAGGCCTTGCGCCGGGTCGTGTAGCCGGTGGCCACCTCCAGGGCCGGGCGGGCGGCACCGATGGTCATGGCGGCGGTGCCGAGACGCTCGGGGATCATCATCGTGTTGAATACGGCATAGGCGCCGTGAATTTCTCCGACCACGTTTTGAACCGGCACCCGGACATCTTTGAACACGAGCCGTCCGGCGCCGCCGCCCCGGCATCCCATCAGGCCGTATAGGTACGGGGTTTCAACCCCCGGTCCCCGGTCCACGACAAAGCATGTCAAAGACTTGTGGGGTTTTGCCTCCGGGTCGGTCCTGGCATAGACCAGGAAATAGTCTGCGCCTTCTGCGCCCACGATGAATCGCTTTTCGCCGTTGAGGATGAAATGATCCCCCTGGCGCCGGGCCGTGGCGGTGGTTCCGAAAAAATCCGAGCCGCCCCGCGGTTCGGTAAGACATTCTGCGGCATAAAGCTCTCCGGCCAGAAGGGGTTTTACGTACTTTTCCTTTTGCTCGTCGGTGCCGTGGCAGATGATGGCGTCGCAGACCAGTTCGGCGCCGACGCCGAAGATGCAGGCAAAGATGTAGCCGAGCGAGCCGACCTCCTCCATGACCATGCAGGTGGCTGCCCAGTCAAGATCCCTTCCGCCCCAGCGGGCCGGATAGCGGCACCCCATGAGGCGTCTTTTGCCGGCTTCTTTGAGAAACTCCTTCGGAAACTGGATTTGGCTGCGATCCATGTCGAGAATGAGCCGTCGCGGGACCGACTTGATGAAATCCCGGACCTCGTCTCTCAGGGCCAGCACCTCTTCAGACATCAGGTAGTCGAACATCAATCCGCTCCGCGTATTGATGAAAGGCGGCTTCGCCGCCGGGGAAAAGAAACGAAACGTAATGGGACGAATAATCAATTCATTAAAAAACGTCAAGCAGAGGCCGTCTGAATTCTCCTCGCCTTGTTGGGTTCCGGAGAGCCCTATTTGCTTGACACTCAATGCCTTTCCATTTAATAAAATCGTTTTCGTGATTTTATAAAAGCCCCTAACCGAGGCCGGAGGAACCGCTGCATGAACTATAAAACAACCCTCAATCTGCCGAAAACCGATTTTCCGATGAAGGCCAGCCTCGTTCAGCGGGAGCCGGAGTGGCTCGAAAAATGGGACAAGACGAACGTCTATAACAAAATCCGGGAGCAAAGCACCGGAAAAAAGCCCTTCATCCTTCACGACGGCCCGCCATACGCCAACGGCCATATTCATATGGGGACCGCCCTGAACAAGGTTCTCAAAGACATCGTGGTCAAATCGCGGCAAATGATGGGATTCGACGCAGTCTACGTGCCCGGCTGGGATTGCCACGGCCTGCCCGTGGAGCACAACGTGGAAAAGGAGCTCGGCGAAAAAAAGCATGACATGAGCCAGGCCGATATCCGGCGAAGGTGCCGGGCCTATGCAGAAAAGTATCTCGACATCCAGCGAAACGAATTCAAGCGGTTGGGGGTCTTCGGCCAATGGGACGACCCGTATCTGACCATGAACTATGTCTACGAGGCGACCATCGCCCGGGAGTGCGGCAAGTTCGCCCTGGGGGGCAACCTGTTTCGGAGCAAAAAACCGATCTACTGGTGCTGCACCTGCCAGACCGCCCTTGCCGAAGCCGAGATCGAATACGCCGATGAACCGTCGCCGTCGATCTATCTCAAGTTCGCCCTGGAAGACGACATCTCCGATCGATATCCGGCGCTGGCCGGCAAGCAGGTGTTTGTGGTCATCTGGACCACCACGCCCTGGACCATTCCGGCCAACCTGGCCATCGCCCTTCATCCGGAGTTCGAGTACGCGGCCATGGACGCCGGAAACAACGAGGCGTATATCCTGGCCGGACGGCTCGCGCCGATGTGCATGGAGAGCTTCGGCATCCCCGACAGCCGGGTGCTGGAAAAAATCGATGCCAAGGACCTGGAAAACAAGCGGTGCCGCCATCCCCTCTACGACCGGGAATCGCTGGTCATTTTAGGCGACCACGTGACCCTCGAGGCCGGGACCGGGTGCGTTCACACGGCCCCGGGCCATGGCCGCGAAGACTACGACGTGGGCCTCCAGTACGGCTTGGAAGTCTATTCGCCGGTGGACAACCAGGGGGTGTTTACCGAGGACGTCGGCTTTTTTGCCGGCCAGTTCGTTTTCGACGCCAACGACGCCATCACGGCCAAGCTCAAGGAAGCCGGCGCCCTGCTCGCCGAAGAGCGGATCGTCCACTCCTATCCGCACTGCTGGCGGTGCAAGGAGCCGGTGATTTTCCGGGCTACCCCCCAATGGTTCATCTCCATGGACAAGACCGGTCTGCGCCGGCAGGCCTTAAAAGAGATCGATCGGGTCAAATGGGTCCCCAGGTGGGGCCGCGACCGGATCTACAGCATGATCGAAAACCGGCCTGATTGGTGCGTTTCGCGGCAGCGCGCCTGGGGGGTGCCGATTATCATGTTTTCCTGCACGGCCTGCGGCGAACATTTTCTGACCCAGGAGATCCTCGACCACGTCTGCCGCCTCTTTGAACAGAACGGGGCAGACGTCTGGTTCGAAAAGAACGCGGCAGAACTTTTGCCGGAGGCAACGGTATGCCCCCACTGCGGCGCAGCGGAGTTTGACCGGGAGACCGATATCCTCGATGTCTGGTTCGACTCGGGGGTAAGCCATGCGGCGGTGCTGGAACAGCGGGAAAACCTGACCTGGCCGGCAGACCTCTATCTGGAGGGAAGCGACCAGCACCGGGGATGGTTTCACAGCAGCCTGCTCACCGCCGTGGGAACCCGGGGAAGGGCGCCCTATGATGCCGTGCTGACCCACGGATACGTCGTAGACGCCGACGGAAAGAAAATGTCCAAATCCCTGGGCAATATCGTGGCGCCGAGCGAGGTGATCGAAAAGTACGGTGCGGAGATTCTCCGGCTGTGGGTATCGGCCTCCGACTACCGGGACGACGTCCGGATTTCGGACAAGTTTTTAAAGCAGCTCACCGACGCCTACCGGAGGATTCGAAACACCTGCCGCTTTATCCTGGGCAACCTGTATGACTTTGATCCGTCCGTCGACAGCGTCGACTTCAGACAGATGCCCGGCATCGACCGGTTCGCCCTGCACAACCTCCAGGAACTGGTTCGAAAATCCCGTAAAGCTTACGAGGAATACGAGTTTCACGTCATCTACCACGCGCTTCACAACTACTGCGCTATGGACCTTTCGGCGTTTTACCTGGATGTGCTCAAGGATCGGCTCTACACCTCACCGCCGAAATCAGCGGCAAGAAGAAGCGCTCAGACCGTGATGACGATGATTTTGGAGCGGATCGTGCGCATCATGGCCCCGATTCTGTCGTTTACCGCAGAAGAAATCTGGCAGTACATGCCTTTGCCGGACCGGCGGGAAGAAAGCGTTCACATGGCCGGCATGCCCGAGGTGGATGAACGCCTGCGCGACTCTGCCCTGGCCGAAAGCTGGAACCGGCTGCTCAAGGTTCGCGGGGAGGTCACCAAGGCCATCGAAGCCGCCCGGGCAGAAAAGCGCATCGGACACTCCCTGGATGCGTCGGTCACCCTTACCGCTTCGGGCGAGCTTTACCGGGCGCTTGCCCCGTTTGCCGAAGACCTCCGCTCGATTCTGATCACCTCCCATGCCGAACTGGTCGAAGGGACCCCGCCGGAGGGTGCGGTGACCGGAGAGGTGCCGGGCATGGCCGTTTCAGTCATGCCTGCCGAAGGCGGAAAATGCGAACGATGCTGGGTGCACGATGGGTCCGTCGGAGAGGACGAAGAGCATCCCGGGATATGCTTCCGCTGCCGTGCCGCTTTGGAGGGCATCGGCATGGATGCAGGCCAGTAGATAGCGGCCCCTTGCTTATGTGAATCTTCGACCGAGGCCGGCGGCAATAACCGACTTGCCCCCGCCTTGGGTTTTGGAGGTTGGAGGGCCACGCTCCGTCGTGGCCCTCCAAGCCCAAACCCATCGGCTTCCGGCGGACCCTATCTGGAGGATTCCGGATAAGCGCATTCGAATTTTCAATGCCAAACAAGGTGCTTTGGCAGGGAGCACGCCATGACGGAATCCCAACCGGGACACGCGCCGGCGCCGACCGATGGCGGAAAATATGTCCGGTTTGCCGCTATCGCCGCTTTCGTCATTCTCCTGGACCAGTTCAGCAAGCTCGTCGTCCTGAACACGATTCCGCTGTACGACTCGATTCCGGTGGTGCCGGGTTTTTTTCATCTCACTCACATACAGAACCCGGGCGGGGCATTCGGCTTTTTGGCCCGCCAGGGCGCCCTGGTTCGAAACATCGTCTTTCTTTTTGTGTCGGTCGTGGCCTTGTGCCTGATTTTCATATTCTATCGCAACACCCCGAGCACCCACCGGTGGCTGGGAGCCGGGTTCGCCCTTATTTTCGGCGGTGCCGTGGGCAACCTGATCGACCGGGTGCGGTTTGGCAGGGTGGTCGATTTTCTCGACGTTTTCATCGGTGAATACCACTGGCCTGCGTTTAACGTTGCCGACAGTGCGGTGACCATCGGCATCGGAATCTTCATATTTCATATCCTGCTGAATCGACTGCCGCGATAAATCCGCAATAAATCCGCTGGCGCGGCGTTCAAGGTTCAGAGTTTACGTCTTCGCGCTGCGCGCTTCGCCGCACAGGCAGGGTTCAAGGTTTGCCGGAAGGAGTTCTATAGGAAATTTTTGGTCTTCGCCGGCCAGTTTGATCAATTATGAAGTTTCACATGATCACACAAACGGGAATGCATCCAACCCCTTTCGGTCTGTTGGGCTTGGGGGGATCAGAATTTTGGCTGAAATCGACTACAACAACCTGAAGACGCCGCTTTCCGAAGCGGTGGCGGCGCAGCCTTCGCCGGTATATCTGATCTTCGGAGAAGAGATGCTGGTCAAAGAGGCGTTTCAGGCGGTGCTCACCGCGCTGCTGCCCGAGGGGACCCAGAGTCTCAACTGCGAGATCTTCGACGGCGGCGAGACCGATCTTTTTCAAGTCGTCGAACGGGCCAACACCTATTCTCTGATGCCCGGCAAAAAGGTGGTCGCCGTCACCGACGCACGCCTGTTTTTATCGGTCCAGGACCGGGCACGACGGGTACAAAAGGCCCGGGAGGCGGCCGAGGCCCGGGATGACCAGGCAGGCGCCCGGCACCTGCTTGCGGCCATGGCCATGGCGGGGCTGACCTGGGATGATCTGTCGGGAAAAGACAGGCAAAGAAGCGCCAAGCTGCTCGGCGTCGAAGGCGAGGACGCCCAATGGCTCGATCACCTCGTCGAGTACGGCCGTGAGCACCACTTGGAGGCACCCCAGGATCGTGGCGAGGAGGCCGTGCTTCAGGCCGCCATGGAAAAGGGATTTCCTGAAGGCAACCACCTTCTGATCACCACCGAGCAGGTGGATCGCCGCAAGCGGCTGTATGCCGTAATTCGGGAAGTCGGCACCGTGGTCGACTGCGCCGTGCCCACAGGGGAGCGGTGGGCGGACCGGCAGGCCCAGGAGGCGCTGCTTCGAAAACGCGCGGCGTCGATTCTCGAGGCGGCGGGAAAAACGCTCGATTCCGATGCGTTTTCAAGCCTTGTCGAGATGATCGGATTCGATCTTCGGTCTTTTTCCGGCAGCCTGGAAAAGCTTATCGACTACACCGGCAGTCAAACGCGCATCTGCTCGGACGATATTTTTGCGGTGCTTCAGCGGAGCAAGAAGGATCCCATCTTCGAGTTCACCAATGCCCTGACAGACCGGGACCTGGACGGGGCATTGTTCTTTCTCGATTCGCTTCTTTCCGGCGGCGTGCTGGAGCACCCCCTTCAGCTTCTCGGCGCCATGGTGAACCAGCTCCGAAAACTGATTGTTCTCAAGGGGTTCGTCGAAAGTCCCGAGGGCAGGATCTGGCAGCCGTCCATGAATTTCAACGCCTTCAAAAGCCGGGTGCTGCCGGCGCTTCAGGCATACGACGAACGACTGCTCGATGACCTGGAGCGATGGCGGAGCTTGGCCGAACCGGTGCAGGACAGCGCAGCGCCGGTGTCGAAAAAAAAGGGGGCGTCAAAGAAGCACAAGACCGACCTTCGCGCGGTGCCGAACCCGAAAAACCCCTATCCGATTTTCATGATGATGCAAAAATCCGAGCGGTTTACCCTGCCGGAGCTTGTCGGCGCCCTGAAAGAGGCGGCTCGGGCCGATGAGCGGATCAAGACCGGCGGCGGGGACCCGCGTATGATCCTGGAACGAGCGGTGTTCGCTCTGTGCCGATAAATACGCTTCGCGCATTTATCGGCTGTGGCGGCTTCGCCGCCGAAGGACACAAAGCCGACCCCAGATGAGCGCTGCGGTTGGCTGCGCCGGGATTTAAAATTCAAGATTGATGGAATCGTAAAAAGTCCCATAATTGTCGCTCCCGCGAAGGCGGGAGCCCAGAACTGTTTGAAATAACTGGATTCCCGCCTGCGCGGGAATGACAAAAAAATAAAATGGCGACTTTTTACGAAGCCGTCAAATCACAATATCCAAACAAGGACAAAAACCTTTCTAAGGTATCTTGTTTGGGATTTGGTGCTTGGGATTTGAAAATTTTCTTCCCTGTCGCATTTGCCTTCGGGCGAAGTTTCACATGAGTACTGCCGTCCCGTTCGCGAACGGGATTTGATCAAGAGGGTGACTGCCCCACGGGCCTTGACTCCGCCGCGCGACGTCCAAAAAGGAGAATTATGAAAAATTCCATTCCCAGAACGAAGATCATCTGCACCATCGGACCGTCCAGCGAATCGGCGGAGGTGCTTCGGGAGATGGTGGCTGCAGGCATGAGCGTCGCGCGGCTCAACTTTTCCCACGGCACCTTGGAAGAGCACCGGGAAAAAATCCGAAAGATCCGTCAGGTTTCCGCCGAACTGGACCGGCCGGTGGCGATCCTGCAAGACCTTCGGGGTCCCAAGATCCGGGTCGGCGCCATCCCTGAGCCGGGGGTGGAGCTTCGGCCCGGGCAGCCCTTTTCCCTGACAACGGAATCGGTGGCCGGAGACAGTAGTAGAGTGCCGGTGACATACGCAAACCTGCCGGCCGAAGTTGCGGCCGGCGACCGGATTCTGCTGGCCGACGGGCTCATGGAGCTGGTTGTCGACAGCATCTCCGGCACTGAAATCAGATGTTCGGTGGTCACCGGCGGTACGCTGACCTCCCACAAGGGAATCAACCTTCCCTCCGGCTCGCTGCAGGTGGCGGCCATCACGGAAAAAGATCTCGAAGACCTTCGCTTCGGCCTGGCGAACGATGTCGACTACGTGGCGCTTTCCTTTGTCAGAAGCCCGGAGGACATCCTTTTACTGAAACGCCACATCAAGGAAGCCGGAAAGAACGTGCCGGTGATCGCCAAGGTCGAAAAGCACGAAGCGCTGGATCATATCGAAGAAATCGTCGAGGCCGCCGACGCCGTCATGGTCGCCCGGGGGGATCTGGGGGTGGAAATCCCCTTGCAGCGGGTGCCCGGGATTCAGAAGCAGATCGTCCGCCGGGCAAACGCCGCCGGCAAACCGGTGATCATTGCCACCCAAATGCTCCGATCCATGGTCGACGCCCCCCGGCCGACCCGGGCCGAGGCAGGCGACGTGGCAAACGCCGTGCTCGACGGGGCCGATGCGGTGATGCTTTCTGAAGAAACCGCCAACGGTCGATACCCGGTGGAGGCGGTCCGGTACATGGCCCTGATTGCCGAAGAGGCGGAAACCGACTTTCCCCATAGAAAGTACCTTCAGATGCTGTCCAAGACGGAGCCCGCCGAAGCGGTGGCCTATGCCGCCTGTGTGGTGGCTCTTCAGATCGGCGCCGCCGCCATCGTCGCCACCAGCCGCTCCGGATTTACCGCCCTTCAGATCGCCCGCTTCAAACCGAAGCCTGCGCTGCTGGCGCTGTCTCCGGAGGAGGCGACGGCCCGGCGGCTTGCCTTGTGCTGGGGTTGCACCCCGAGAACGGTATCCGAAGACCGCGATACCGACCAACGGCTGGAAACGGCGGCTGAAGCGGCACTTGCCTCGGGAGTCGCCAAAAAGGGGGACTGGGTGGTCATCACCGCCGGCCACCCGGTCTGGGCCACCGGCACCACCAACATGCTCAAAGTCTGGCAACTTTGAAAGTTCATCCGCTGACGCGGATGAACTTTCAAAGTAAGGCGCCCTGCCGGGCGCAATAAAAACAGAAGATACAACCGTTTGGTTGACGCCGATTCGGTGACGTACCATAAGTGAGGACTCAGAGAAGATCCCGCCTCACAGGATATATTTTCGGCGGCGAAGCCGCCGCTAATAAATACGCGGAGCGGATTTATATGGGCTTTTTCAGAAAGCAGGAAGAGAAGCTGGCGATACGTCTTCTGGCCTGGCAATACCAGCGATGGAATCAGGCCCTGCCGCCGATTGCAGAGCTCCGGGCCCAGGCATCGAAGCTGGTCGACGACGCCCACCGGATTGCCAAGGAACGGGGCAGCAACGTGGCTTCGATTCTCAAGGAGCTGATTTCGGATATCAAGCAATCCAAGTAGCGGCGGCTGATGCCGCCGCTACGAGTTCATGTGAAACTTCGACCGAGGCCGGCGGCAATAACCGACCTGCCCCCGCCTTGGGTTTTGGAGGTTGGAGGGCCACGCTCCGTCGTGGCCGGTATTGGGTCATTGCTGGCAACACGGACGCGACAGAGCGCGTCCCTCCA
>JAIPEL010000083.1 GCA_021737185.1 Desulfobacterales bacterium
AAAATCGTCGGTGATCGCAAAGTCTCTCATAACAGCCTCCTTTTTTGGAATTGTAGAGGCTGTTATAACAGCTCTGTGTGACAGATCCGGTCACAGCAAGTAGATAACTTGAGCTTTCCGGAGAACCGCATTCATGAAAATATCCGGACTAACGCGATTCTCACGGTTTTCTTGCAAACCGCTGACCGTTCCGTGGTCTATTTGACTGCAGCCATGGAATCCTTTCTGATCATCCTGGGCGCCTTCGCGCTGGCGGCCGGGCTCATCTGTCTTCAGTTGGCGGCGATGCGCCGCCGCCATCCCAATGCCGAGCTTCTCACCGAAGCGTTGAAGATGATCGCCGATAAAAACCTTCGCGAGAAGTCCTGAATGAACATTTGGCACGGATTGCGCGGATTTCTCGGCTCTGGATCCCGGGTCTCCGCTTCGCTTCCCTCTTCGCTTTCAGCTACGCCGGACATATCGCCCGGGATGACGGGCGGAAAAATTCCCGTTTGATCAAATCCCGTTCGAGAACGGGACGACAGAGCTGTCTTAGTACTTCCGACATCCGACATCCGACATCTGATCTCCGACCTCCGATCTCTGACATCTGTTTTTCTACAGTCCCGACCGGATGACCAGGTCGGTGATCGGCCCCCGGGATTTGTCCCCCTTCAGGACCATGTGCCCGTATATGCGGCTGCCCTTGAATTTGTTGACCACCCAGTTGAGGCCGTTGTTTTCCGTATTCAGATAGGGGTGGTCCACCTGGCGGATGTCTCCCAAACAGAAGCATTTCACCCCCTCTCCCATGCGGGAGAGAATGGCCCGGCATTCGGCCCGGGACATGTTCTGCATCTCGTCGATGATGACCACGGCGTTTTCGATGTTCATGCCCCGAATGTAGGCCAGGGGCAGCAGCTCGAAGCGCTTGGTGTCGAATTTGGGCGGCGATGCCGCCGTCTCGAGAAAAATCCGATTGGCCGTGCGAAGCTTGTGCAGCTTTAAGACCAGCTCCGAGATGTACCGGGTGTAAGGCTCCATCTTTTCCTCCACCTTTCCCGGCAGGTATCCGAGCTTCTGGCCGATTTCGATCATCGGTTTGACCACGTAGACCTTCTCGTGGCTTTTGCGCTGCTGGGTCAGGTAGAGGGCTGCGGCCAGGGACAAAAAGCTTTTCCCGTAGCCTGCCTCGCTTTGGACCGACACGATGGGGATGTCGGGATGGATCATCAGCTCCAGGGACAGGTTCTGGTAGACATTGCGGGGGATTACGTTCCAGACGCGGTTCTGGTAGTCGACGATCTTTTCTCCGTCCGGGGAGAAGAAAAGCGGCTTTCCCTTATCGTTCCAGGCAAAGGCGTTGGAAATCGGGCCCTCCTCGACCCCCACGAACCCGGTGTAAAATTCGGCTTCGGCCTTGGAAGGGGCCGAGTCCTTGTAGTGCTCGCTTCGAATGCCTTGCAGACCGGCCTGGAGCTGCAGGATCTTGTCGTTGGTGACCAGGATCGGGTTTTCGATCCCGCTTTTTTCGATTTCCTCCAGGATGTAGTTGTCGACCAGCTTGGCCAGGGATTCGGCCACGCCGTTGCACTTGAGGATTTTGAACTGGTCCGGATGGTCGGTCAGATGCCCGATGACCTTGGCGACGATGTGGCCAAGGCGGGGGTCTTTTTTGAACTTGTTGAGCTCCAGCAGAACGTTGTAGGGAATGTAGACGTTGTTTTCGCTGCCGTTTCGGAGTTTGAACAGGGCACCGGGATCATCGAGCAGCACGTTGGTGTCGATGACATAATGCTTTTCAACGGCCATGGAGGCATACCCCTTTCCGCACAAGGGTTTGGCAAAAGCGCCTGGGTCCATTTGAAAGAGCGATGCCGCCGGCGTTTTTTTCCGTGTCGGAGTACTGTTCCACCGGCGGATGAAAAAACATAGCCTCTTTTTGTTGTGTTTGTCAATGGCAGGAAAGCCAATATGTTGTGGTTCAGGGTCGATACTGAGGGTTCTCCTTGTCCTTCGGAACGTTTTTCTGACAAGCGCTCTAACCAATTTCTTTTCCGCTTCTAACGGGATTCTAGCAAAGCAATCGCAAAGATATAGGTTATGGGGGTTGTCATATTTGCGTTCGGTTTGAGAAAACTTGATATACACTGGCGTCCCGTGAACTCAAGGTCATAGATCGGCTGTTTGACAATCCCTGGCAAAGGAAATCAGCGCGTTGAGCGGTTTACCTGTCATGGCCTCCGCCAACGGCGGAGGCCATGACGCAGGAAAGGAAATCATCCCATGGCGGTTCATCTTCAAAAAGAGCTCGACAAAATCAAAAAACGCATCCTGACCCTGGGCGCCCTGGCCGAAGAACGGGTGCATCTGGCGGCCAAGGCCATCGAATCCAAGGACAAAGAACTTTGCGAGCGGATCATCCGGCAGGACCACGATATCGACGAGATGGAAGTCGAGATCGAAGAAGAATGCCTCAAGATTCTGGCGCTGCACCAGCCGGTGGCCATCGACCTTCGCTTCATTATCGCCGTGATCAAGATCAACAACGACCTGGAGCGAATCGGAGACCAGGCGGTCAACATCGCCCAGCGGGTGGCGTTCATGGCCACCCGGCGCCCCTACGAATTCGCCTTCGATTATTCGACGATGGCGGAAAAGTCCCAGGACATGCTCCGGAAAAGCCTCGACGCCCTGGTCAACTTCGATCTGGACCTGGCCTTCAAAGTGATGACGCTGGACGACGAGGTCGACCGGCTCAAGGACGACGCCTACGACCGTATCAAGGTCGAGATCCGGAAACACCCGGACCGGGTCGGCTACCTGATCAATATGTTCCTGGTCTCCCGCCACCTGGAGCGCCTGGCCGATCACGCTACCAACATCGCCGAGGAGGTGGTCTACCTGGTCGAAGGCGAAATCGTCCGCCACGGCAATTTCTAAGCGCCGGACATCCCCCCTTTGCCCGCAGCTCCTTTTCAATGGCAAGCTGCCGCCTTCCGGATGCTTCGTCTTGGAGGCGTCCCATATTATTTTTAACCTTTTGTAAATATTATAAATTCGCGAAGCGAATTTATTTTGACATCCCCCCCCGATTCCTATACATCATCTGGAGTCGGCGTTTTTCGGTATGGCGATGCGTGAAAATGCTTTTGCCGGGGGTGCTACCGCGATGGAAGATCATGGAAACCGGAGAAGAAGCGAAAGAATCGAGGTGCAATGGCCGGTTTCAGTGGAAACCGCCTCCGGGCCCATCGAGGGAGAGACCGTCAATATTTCCGAGGGCGGCGTCGCGATCTGCTGCGACGAAGGGCTCCCCCTGGACGAAGTGATGAAAATGTCGATCATGCCCCCGGATTACCGGATCATCGAGGTCTCCGGCCAGGTGAGCTGGTCCGATCTTTGCGGTATCGACGACCAGAACAAAGCCGTCGGGCTCGGCGTCTGTTTCATGGAGATCGCAGAATCAGACAGGCAGTATTTTGTCGAGTTCATTCGACAGCACACCGGTTCCAAGACCCCCGAATCCTAAAATCCCGCCTGAAGTTTCATTGGTTTCCAAAGCCGTTCCACTGCCCGCAGTCCGGGCACTGCCAGATGATCCCGTTGCACGACATGCCCCAGAAGTTTTCCTCCATGCATGCCTGGCATATGGCAAAACTGCAGCGGCAGGTCCAGCAAAAGGGAACCTGCCCCCCGCAGCAGTGGCAATGCTGGAGGCTGCCCGGCTTTCTTTTCGGTCTTTTCTTTCGGTAGGCGGTTGTCACGGTCCTGCTTTCAGCGGTGAGGACGGCGGCCTCGATGAAAATTTTCACTCTTTTTTTCGCGCGTCAAAAAAAATCGGCGTCAGGCGGCAGCCGAAAATCGCTTCATGGTCCTGCTTGATGCAGCGGTTCATGACCACGTCGATGCCGGCGGCGTTGAGCCGTTCGGCCGCTGTCCGGTTTTCGATGCCGGTCTGCATCCAGAACAGCCGGGGGCCGAGGCGCACCGCCTCCTCGACCAGGGACGGCACCTGTTCGGAGCGGCGAAAGACGTTGACGACGTCGACCGGGCCGGGAACATCCTCCAGCTCCCGGTAGGCCTTGCAGCCGAGGATCTCCTTCTGGGCGGGCCGGATCGGGATCACGGTGTATCCCTGTTCCAGGAGATACCGGCCGACCCGGTGAGAATCCCGGTTCGGTTTCGGGCTGAGACCCACCACGGCGATGGTGCGGCAGGAGAGCAGAATCTCCCGAATCGTGTCGGTTCCGGTGATCACTTTCCCCGTCATTGACGCCTCCTTGCACTTTTCCACCCGTGGTGCGCTTGTCGTTTCCCGGCCGTCGTGGTACGAAACCCTCCAACGACGGCATGCCGGGCTGCCAGCCCCAACCGTGCCGCAGAACCTACACAGGGATCATTGTCCTGTCAACTTGATGATTCCCTGTTGCTTGTTGGAGCGAAGCGGAAATCCCGCTTTGGCGGGGCAACAGGAACACCGAATTATTCCCTCTCCCCGAGTGGGAGAGGGGCAGGGTGAGGTGGTAAGAGTAGATGGAGATTCATACGCCATTGACTGCAGGGGAGCGATCATCATGAGCCAGGAGCTCCGGTCTTCCGACAGCGCGGGAAAAACGCTGTATCTCATCGACGGCACGGCCTACATCCACCGCGCCTATCACGCCATTCGGAATCTTTCCAATTCCAGGGGGCTTCCGACCAACGCCGTGTTCGGCTTTGCCCGGATGCTCATCAAGCTGATGAACGACCGGCAGCCCGAACACGCCGTGATCCTCTTCGACGCCAAAGGGCCGACCTTCCGCCATGAAATGTACGAGGAGTACAAAGCCAACCGGCCGCCCATGCCCGAAGACATGGCCATACAGATTCCCTACATCAAAAAAGTGGTGGACGGGTTCCGCCTGGCGGTCATGGAAGCGCCGGGCTTCGAGGCCGACGACCTGATCGGGACCCTTGCCGGGAAGGCCGAGGCGGCCGGCTATGACACGGTGATCGTCACCGGAGACAAGGATTTCATCCAGCTGGTCAGCGAGCATATTTCCATCTGGGATCCGATGAAGGACAAAGTCATCGATCGATCGACGATCAAAAAAGAGTACGGCCTTGCCCCGGAACAGATGATCGATGTCATGGGGCTTGCCGGCGACGCGGCCGACAACATCCCGGGCGTGCCCGGTGTGGGGATGAAGACCGCCGTGAAACTGATCGGCGAATTCGGAAGCATGGAATCCCTTTATCGGCACCTTGACCGGCTCAAGTCCGAAAAGCAGCGGGAAAAGCTGGCTGCGGCAAGGGAGCAGGCGTTCATGAGCCGAGACCTGGTCTCCATTCATCGGGAAGCACCGGCGGCGCTGGCCCCGGACGCCTTCCGGGTGCCGGGGCCCGACCGGACCGCGCTGTTCGACCTGTTTTCAGAGCTGGAATTCCGACAGCTTCAGCAGGAATACCAGGTGCAGGAGACCCGTTGTGAAAAGGCGTACCGAACCATTCTCGATGAAAAAGCCCTTTCCGATCTAATCGGACAGTTGGCCGGTGCCGGCCGGTTTGCCCTGGATACGGAAACCACCTCCGAAGACCCTATGAGGGCTGAGCTGGTGGGGCTGTCTTTTTCCGTTCGACCCCACGAGGCCGTTTACATTCCCTGCGGGCATCGATATATCGGCGCCCCGGACCAGCTTCCACGGAAGCTGATTCTGGACCGGCTCCGGCCTCTGGTCGAGGACCCCTCGATTCCGAAGGTGGGCCAGAACATCAAGTATGACTGGATCGTTCTGGCCCGCCACGGCATCTCCCTGTCCGGGGAAATTTTCGACACCATGGTGGCATCCTACCTGATCAACCCCACCAAGCGGGCTCACAACCTGGATCAGATCGCGATGGATTTTCTCGGGCACAAGACCACGACCTATCAAGAGGTGGCCGGCAAGGGGATGGGGGTGAAGGATTTTTCAGAGGTCGAGGTGGAAACGGCCGCCCCTTACGCCTGCGAAGACGCCGACATCACGCTCATGGCCAGCGATGTTCTCCGGGGCAGGGTCGATGAAATCGGTCTTTCCGAATTGATGGAAAAGGTGGAAATGCCCCTGGTGCCGGTGCTCGTTCGCATGGAGATGCGGGGGATACGGGTGGACACCGGGCTGCTGCGCGATTTGTCCAAATCTTTCGAGCGCCAGCTCGACGTCCTGGAGGGGAGCATCCACGCCCTGGCCGGCGAGGCGTTCAACATCAATTCCTCCCAGCAGTTGAGCCGGGTGCTCTTTGAAAAATTACAGCTGCCCACCCAGAAAAAAACCAAGAAAAGAACCGGCTACTCCACCGATGTCGATGTGCTGACCGCGCTGGCCGAAGAGCACGAACTGCCGGCCGTGATTCTGCGGCACAGAAGCATGGCCAAGCTTAAATCGACCTACACCGACGCATTGATCGGGCTGGTCCATCCGGACACAGGGAGAATTCACACCTCTTTTAACCAGACGGTGACCGCCACCGGCCGGCTGAGCAGCTCGGAGCCGAATCTGCAAAACATCCCCATCCGCACCGAAGAAGGCAGACAGATCCGCCAGGCGTTTCTCCCCGAGGAGGGATGGGTGCTTCTTTCGGCCGACTACTCCCAGGTCGAACTGCGGATTTTGGCCCATTTGAGCGAAGATCCGCTCCTGATCGACGCGTTTCTCCAAGAAGAGGACATCCACACCCGGACGGCAAGCGAGGTGTTCAACGTCGCTCCGGATCGCGTAACCCCCGAGCTTCGGCGGCAGGCCAAGGCCATCAACTTCGGCATTATCTACGGAATGAGTCCTTTCGGGCTGTCCCAGCAGCTCGGCATCAGTCAGAAAATGGCCAAAACCTATATCGATCATTATTTTTCACGGTATCCGGGGGTTCGGGCGTTTCTCGACCGCACCGTCGAACAGGCGCGAAGTGCCGGCCGGACCAGCACCCTGATGGGTCGGATCCGGCTGCTGCCGGAAATCGGCAGCAGCAACCACAATCAGCGCCAGTTTGCCGAGCGTACCGCCATCAACACCCCGATCCAGGGCACGGCCGCCGATTTGCTCAAGGTGTCGATGATCCGGATCGACGGGCGGCTGCGTCGGGAAAGGAGGCGGGCGGCCATGCTCCTGACCGTCCACGACGAACTCGTCTTCGAGGTTCCGCCCGAGGAGGTCGAGGCCGTGCGGGCGATGGTTCAAGAAGAAATGGAAGGGGTCCAGGAGCTGAAGGCCCCGCTGAAGGTCAATTTGGCACAAGGCCAAAACTGGGCCGAAGCCCATTAGCCGGGGGGCTGAGGGCCGCTTCAGCCGCCCAGGCCGCGTTCTCGCCTTTCGCCGATCCTCGACGTAGTTGAACTACGCCTCCGGTCGCCGAAAGACTGCGGCCTTGCCTGGACGACTGAATCGACCCTGATCCCCCCGGCTAACGATTCGTTATCCTGATTCCAGCGATTTGGGCTCATACGAAACTTTGCCTTTACCGGTCCGTCATGCCGGACCCCGGATCGAGTCCGGGGCAAGCTTATTTGACTCGGAATCCAGGCTTTTGTGGATCCTCCTTCGGCTACGCCGAACAGGCTGTCCGCAATGACCGGATGTGGTGATTTTCTGCGCGGCGCAGCCGCGCACCAATAAACGCGCGCCAGCGCGTTTATCATGCAACGTCGGGTGGCTGAGGGGGCGGCTCGGGAGGGGAATCGCATTCCATCTCGGCGCGGTCGTCCTTGACAAATTCATACATGCTGCCTTGCCAGCGGCACTGGATCAGGCTGCGCACCTTTTCGATCAGGTACTCGTGGGTAGCCGCCTCGCCATCCCGCCGCAGGCGAAAGGCCAGCAGCCGCTGAAGCCTGGGATCGGAGCGATCCCTGTCAGGGACCATCCGTAAAATCCGCTGAAACATATACCAATAGGGGTCTTTGCGGTTCTCGATGGTGATGAGCTTTTCGGTCATCTCCTGTCTCCCCGCATGGGCGGCCTTGACCGCCTCCTGTCTGGTCCTGCATGCAGCCTACACGGAACCGTCGCATGACTCATGCGGAATTAGAGCGCTTGTCAAAATAACGTTCCGATAGCAAGGGTTGACGCTTGATTTCGCGCATCGATTCAGTTCTATAAGCCGCACCTCAAGCGCTCTAAGTGGTTCTTATTTTACATATAGGAATTGTCAAACAACAAATCTATCACCTTGAGGGCGCTGGGCGCCAGTGAATATCAAGCTCTTTCAGAGGGGGCAGAAATATCACGATACCTATAACGTAATGGCTTTTAGCGCGCTTGGCAAATCACGTTCCGGTCACTTCTGGTATCGGGAACGTCATGCAGAAGTGGATACCCGGCGATGCTTCGGGATTTACCAGCGGATCAGGGCGCTGCCCCAGGTCAGACCGCCGCCGAATACGGGAAGGCAGACCGTGTCGCCGGCTTTCACCGACCCGTCGCCCACGGCCTCGTCCAGCGCAATGGCGCAGGAGGCAGAGGAGATGTTGCCGTATTTGTGAACGGTGAGATACCATTTCTCCATGGGAATCTTCAGGCTTTTGGCGATGGCCTGAAACATCCGCAGATTCGCCTGGTGCGGGATGAACCAGTCGATGTCGGACACTGAAAGGCTGTTGGCTTCGGCTGCTTCCTGGATCGCTTCGATGAAATGGCGCACCGCGACTCGGAAGCTGTATTTGGCCTCGATCATGTCCAGGTAATGAACCCCTTTGTCCACGCTTTCGTGGCTGATGGGGGTGGTCTTCGACCCGCCGCCGGGCAGCAGAAGATCCTGACCCCGGGCGCCGTCCGTGTGCAGGTGGGTCGAAAGAAGCTGCGGGCCGTCTTCTCCTCCGGCCAGGACGGCGGCTCCGGCCCCGTCTCCCCAGAGGATACAGGTGCTGCGATCCTTCCAGTTCACCGTCCGGGTCATCACCTCTGCTGCGGCCACCAGCACCCGATCGACTGCGCCGGTGTTCAAATACTGCTGGGCGACATTCAGCGCGAACACGAAGCCGGAGCAGGCCGCGGTGACGTCGAAGCTGACGGCCTGGGGTGCGTCCAACTTTGCCTGAAGCCAGTTGGCCGCCGACGGGCAGCAGGTGTCGGGAGTGATGGTGGCGACCAGGATCAGATCAAGATCGCCGGCAGAGAGGCCGGCGCGCTTCAGCGCCGCAATGGACGCCTCGTAGGCGAGATCGGCGGTGGTCTGATCCGGGGCTGCCACCCGGCGCTCCCGCACGCCGGTCCGCTTTACGATCCATTCGTCGGTCGTATCCAGACCGGAGGCTTCCAAATCTTTATTGGTCAGAATTTTTGTCGGAACGTAGCTGCCGGTGCCATAGATCCGTGCCGTCGTGGTCATCCTTTCCCCTTCGATAGAATTCCTCCCGTGCTATCTTTGTACTTTGAGAAATTCGCGAACCTGAGAAACCGCATTCAAAGAGCCCACCAGGAGATCTTCGTCGATCTGCTGTCCTTCCAGGTATTCGTTGAGAAAAAATTCGGTGCCGTCCATCTTGAAGATCTTGCCGCCGGCCGATTCGATCAGTACCCGGGCTGCGGCAAGATCCTGGTAAGTCACGTTGGAGAGCAGCGCCGCTTCGGCCCTTCCCATCGCCACGTAGCTCAGGTGAGCACCGGTGCAGCCGAGGTTTCTGACTTTGCCGGGAAAGGTGGTCTGGTACCGCTGGTGGAACCGCGAAAAGGTCAGAAACAGGCTTTCGTCGTTGAGGGCCTCCTGGTCTGACATACGGATTTCCATGTCTCCGCGGTAGGCCTTCTGTCCCGCGCAGGCGTGAAAGAGATCGCCGGTGGCCGGCATGTGGAAGATGCCCAAAATGGGCCAGAAGTTTTCCAGCAGTGCCAGAGAGATTCCCCAGATCGGAATGCCTGCCTGAAAATTGGCCACGCCGTCGAGGGGATCGTAGATCCACAGGTAGCGCTTGTCGTCATGGGTGTAGCCGGTGATTTCCAGGTTGTTTTGGAAAATCTGGTGTTCGGGGTATTGCTTCTTGAGCTGTTCGCGGAAAATTTGGGCCAGGTGGAGCTCCGTCTCGGTGACCAGGCTCATGTCGAATTTGAGCTGGCGCTTTCCCTTTCCGTAAAAATCAAGGGCGCGGGTGCCGGCCTGGCGAACCGTTTCGATCGCAAATTCTGTCAGTTGTCGAATTTCTGACACCATTTCCTCCTTTTCACTGGGCTGAGTGATGCACAAAATGGGCTGCTCGGCTGAAACCTGCGCTGGTCGATGCCGGATATTTTTCCCTTCGACCGTCCCGCCGGCAAATGGCGGGCCGTCATTTGATCAGGGGCGCTTCATCAGAGAAACGGAAGCGGCTTTCCGGTGCGATACCCCAGGGCCTGGCAGGTGGCGATCAACGCATCGCCCGGCGCGAAGACGTTGATGTCGTAGCCGGCGGTTTTTTTCGTCCGGCTTTTGATCCGCGCCTCCGCCCGAAGCCTGGCTCCGGCCGGCGGGCTGGCCACGTAGGTGACACTGACGTTCAGGGCCACCTCGATTTCGCCCATGCTCTGGCCCGCGGTTTCAAACGCCTCGTCGATGAGCGCAAACAGGGCGCCTCCGTGGGCCCGGTCATAGAGGTTGCCCATGGTCTCAGGGTCGAAGACCATTTCCACGGCGGCGCAGCCGGCGTCCAGCTCGACCAGTTCCATGCCCATCCTGCGGGCGAACGGTTCGGTTTTCACCTTACGGTAAATGGCGGCTTGAACCCTGGAATCGATGGGAGGAAGATCGGGTGCGCTCAAAAAGAAAACCTCCTTTACTCAACTGTCGGGTGTAGTCTCCAATGATTCATTTCGCGGCCTGATGAATCCAAAAAGTTGAGCCTCTTAGATGTCGTCTTCGGACAGGGAAGCGATCCATCGACGCTGGTCGGGGCTCAGGTTGTCGAATCGGACCTCGATTCCGCTGGAACTTCGGCTGGCCACCCGGCCGCCGACCATGATCGAATCCCCGTCTGTGGGGCGGGTGAACGTGAGCCAGATTTCCTCGCCCGCTGCGACGGCTTCTTTGGTCTGCAAAAAGACCCCCTCTTCTCGAATCTCGGAAACATAGGTTCGATGGGAGGCCGTTTCCGTATCGTAATCCACGGCGATGCTCCGCCTGCCCCGCTGGTTTCCAGCCGAGGCTTCCCCCGGCGGATCACCGGAGGATCTTCCCGGATTCAGGGCACCGATTCGAGCGACGATCACGGTGATGTTGTCGTCACCGCCCCGGTCGTTGGCCATTGACACCAGGCGGTTTACGGCTCGCTCGGGGCGCTCCTGGGCCGCCACTGCCAGGATCTCTTCCGGCGTGACCTTGTCGCTCAAACCGTCGGAGCAGATGATCACCCTCTCTCCGCCGGACAGTCGAATCTCCCTGACGGCCGGCTCGATCCTGTCCTTGAGGCCCATCGCCCGGGTCAGCACGTGCTGCAGATGCCCCCCGACGTTTCTTGCCGCCGCCGGCGCCATCTCCTTGTATTCGGCCATCATCGTATGGGGGGTGGAGACCTCTTCGACGGCACCGCCGCGAACGAGGTAGATCGGACTGTCTCCGACGTTGACGGCGGTCAGGCGGTCTCCGGATAGCAGGACCGCAGACACCGTGGATCCCATCCCCTGGTAGGAAATTTTTTTCTGCGCTTGTTGGTGGACGGCCTGGTTGGCTATATGCACCGCATTGAGCAGGAGATTGGACGCCTTGGACAGGCGTGCATCGGCGACCGGGAGCTGCTCTGCACCGGCGGGGTCTGCGGCAAACCGGCGCAGGAAGTCCCGCATCGAATCGACCACGATGCGGCTGGCCACCTCGCCGGCCGCGTGCCCCCCCATGCCGTCCGCAAGGACATAAAAGCCCAGATCGTCATCCAGCAAAAAGGAATCCTCGTTTCCTTTTCGCTTACGGCCGACGTCGGTTGTTCCGGCCGCATCAATCGATGCCATGTCGATTCCTCCAAATCAGCAGCCGGCTGCCGCTGAAGCCGCCGATACCGTGGACCATACCCCTGCCCCCGCGAATCTGTCAACCTCGTGGAGCGGGGCCACAGGGCTCCGCCAAAGTCCGCGCAGCGGACGAACCATTGATGGGGCGCCGGTCGGATCGACCGTTGGAGGGACGCGCTCTGTCGCGTCCGTCTTTCCGGCCACGACGGAGCGTGGCCCTCCATTTTTGGACTTTGACGGGACCCTGAGCGGGTCCATGACAAGCCGCAGCGGCTCGAATGCCGCGCTCTGGGAGGGCGTCGAGGTTGAATGATCCCAAATTGGAAAGGGAAGACATCGGCTTTGCCGAGGAACTGGCGGGTCTCGTCGGCCCGGAAGGGGATTCGGGCCCCCTGGTGCGCATTCGGGTCAAGACGGGGATCAACGGAGTCCGATCGATCCCCTTGGTCGTTGAAGGTGCACGGCGGCAGCATCTTGAAGCGGTTTGCATCTTGCCGTTTTCCGGCAGAGGCGCAAGGATCAGGCGACCTCCTTGAGCGATTCAAGATCGAGATTGTCGACTTGGATTAAAAATCGAATGAATTCGGGGCATTCACTCCGGCAGGTTTCTTCCTTCCAGACATTCATCGTTTCTACCGGGTCCTCTCCGATGCCCTGAAGCTTTAACAGCACGTGGTAAAGCCCGGCCAGTTCCTCGGTATCCAGATCGAACAGGGATCTTGCGTAGTCGACAAATTCGTCGTAATCGCGAAACCCGTCCAAACGCCTGGGCGGTGCGGCAATGATATCTTCTGGAAATTTCATGGCTGCAACAGCTCCTTACCATCATAGAGACGAAATGCAGGCGGATCGTTACACCGGCCGTCGCCTCGAGATTTTTCAGAAAAACAGGAAATAAAAAGGAGGCGGTCTCTTTTTCGCCCCCTGTCTTCTGTTCGGCCCGGTACAGTGTATTGCCGTCCCGGATTTTGCAAAAACATTTCTTATATATGAAAGTTTCCGTTCTGTAAAGAAGCGCCCGGCACTTCCTGGCGGTCTGAAACCGGCTGTCCTGCCAAGACTTCGGATCGGAACACCCGGTGCCGCTTTTTTCTCGGAGCGGAACGGCGATCTCTCTTTCCAGATAATTGTATATAAAATCAACTTGTTGTACTTTAGCTGCCAGAATGGCACCGATCATTTCAGCCTCCGGACTTCCGGCCTTCGCACCTTCTTTTTTCAATATTCCTTTGAATATCAGGTCGTTGATGCATCGGCACGTGATTTGCTTTTCCGTTTTCATCGGTGGCGGACCAAAGCCGCCCCATCGCGGCGTTGCACCATTACCGAAAAGGAAACTGCTATGGGCAGGGAGAAAAAGGAGAGCAAATCAAGCGCCCCTCGGGAAGTGACCATTATCGGATACGTGGATGAGGTCGAGGCAGAAGACGGATCGCCGGCAATTCAGATCACCACCGAAGACGATGAATGTTACCGTGTCCATTCGGACCATAAAGGAGACGAGCTTTTCGATCTCCTGGACGAAGAGGTGACCGTCTCCGGAGTCGTTCAAAAAGACCGACGCGGCACCCCGGTCATCACCGTGAAGAATTACGAAGTCATTGACGACTACGACGACGATGAGGACGAATACATTGATCGTGAAGACGACTACGATAATTACGACGACGACGATGACTTCCGGCCGACGAGACGCAAGGCCGGATAGGACGGCTTTGCAGTCGAGTTGATCCGGTTTGCCCCGATATTTTCCGGCCGGCCGCCGAACCCGGCACCGGCGGCCGGTTCGGACCTGCGGGGAGGCAGAAGCGCATTTGGGCTCCGGCGGCAGACGCCGCTGCAGCGACGCTGATCAGAGACTCAAGCGATTCTGCCTCCACCACCTTTTTTCTTCCTTCCCCCGGCCGGGTCCCATGAAGCGATGCCCTTGCCTGTAAAACAGCTGTGTTCCCCCTCCACAAACATGGATGGTAAATACGGGATCGACCGTATTGTTTCCGGCATACCGTCCATCTATGCTATATAAAATTGTTGCTGTATCAATATAAAAATTGCGCTTTGGGAAACAACTCCGGAAGACGGAAAGGAGGCCATCGTTTATGGAAGACGCCCCCAAACAATACGCCGATAAACTCGAGGATCAGATGCGGGAGTGGACCAATCGCATAACCGAGCTCAAGACCCAGGCGGACCGGGCTTCGGCGGAAAAGAAAATCGGCATGCTTAACCAGATCGCCGTGCTCAACGAGCACAAGGACCGCCTGCTGGCAATGGTCGAAGATCTGCGGCAGGCCCCGGACGAAGATTGGGACCGGCTCAGGAAAGCGGCCGAAAAAGAAGTTGCCGACATTGACGACAAGTATCGTGACGCGCTGGCTTTCTTCCACTGATAAAATCGCTGCCGCGATTTTATGCGAAAGGAAATCTATTGTCCGAACAGACGTCCGAGAAGGCCTTGCGTCGGCGGGTTCGGGAGCTGGAGCAGGAGCTGGACGACCTGAAAAGGGCGTGGGATCCTCTGGTGGCCAGCGAGGCCATCTTCCGGATGATGGTCCAGGCAGCCAACAGTGTCATACTCACCCTCGATCCGGACGGCAGGCTCACTTTCATGAACGACTACGGCGTTGAGTTTTTTGGATACGACCCGGACGAAATCCTCGGTCGAAGCGTAATCGGGACCATTGTGCCGGAGAAGGACCGCAACGGTTCGGATCTGAGCGCCCTGATCGGTACTCTGGTCCAGGAGCCGGAGCGGTTCGCCGTCAATGAGAACGAAAATGTCAAAAAAAACGGCGATCGGGTCTGGATCGCCTGGACGAACCGGGCCGTGCGGGACGAAGACGGCCGTGTGTGCGAGATCATCTGCATCGGAAACGACATCACCGCCCACAAGGAGGCTGAGCGGAAACTGGAAAGGACCACCCGGCAGCTGGAAGAGCGGGTCAAGGAGCTCAATTGTCTATATGAAATCTCGCGGCTCCGGGACTTGACCGACTTTTCCCTGGACGGCTCTCTTCAGTCCATCGTCGATTTGATCCCAACGGCTTGGCAGTATCCGGAGATTGCCTGTGCGCGGATCGTGATGGAACATTATGAAATCACGACCCCAAATTTTCACAAAACCGAATGGTGTTTGAGCCGGGAGATCCGAATCGCCGGCGAGAAGGCCGGCGAAGTGGAGGTGTGTTATCTCGAACCTCGGCCCGATGGCGCCAAAGATTCCTTTCTCAAAGGCGAACGACAGCTTTTGAAGGCAATCGCCGAGCGGGTCGGAAAGATCATCGAGCGCGAGTGGATGGAAGAGGACATGCGCCGGCTGAGGTAACCCCCCCCACACGAAAATACGATCAAGAAACACATCGATACCGGCGTTTACCCATTTACAGATGGAACCACTTTTGGTGTATTAAAAGAAACAATCGGGGCCGGAATTTTTATACCCGCATTCGGCAGGCGTCTGGAGGGTTGGGACATGAAGCCGATTGAGAACATCCTCCTGGTTTATCCGAAAGTACCGAGCAACACTTATTGGAGCTACCGCCACTGCCTTGCGTTTTTAAGCAAGAAAAGCGCGCACCCGCCCCTTGGCCTGATCACCGTGGCCGCCTATCTCGACAGTACCGTTTATCATCTGAAGCTGGTCGACATGAACATCGAGCCGCTGCTGGAAAAGGACCTGAAATGGGCCGATGCGGTGTTCGCCTCGGCCATGATCGTTCAAAAAGCCTCGCTCGAACAGGTGATCGCGTCCTGCAACCGTATCGGTGTCCCCGTGATCGCAGGTGGACCGTATGTCACCACCTGCCCCGAATCGATCCAGGGGGCGGACCATGTATTGCCGGGCGAGGTGGACGAAACCCTGGCCGATTTTATGGCGGAACTGCAAACCGGTCGTGCCAAGCGGGAGCAGCCCATGCCGAAAAGACCGGACATCACGAATCTGCCCCCGCCGAGGTTCGACCTGTTGAACATGAATGCATATGCGTCCATGGCGATTCAGTACAGCCGGGGATGCCCATTTCAATGCGAATTTTGCGATATATGGAAGATTTACGGCAACCGGCCCCGGTTAAAAGCGGCGGAGACTGTTCTAGAAGAACTGACGACCCTTTATGAGCTCGGCTGGCGCGGCTCGATTTTTGTGGTGGACGACAACTTTATCGGAAACAAAAAGCGGGTGAAATCCGAACTGCTGCCGGCCGTCACCGCCTGGCAGAAAGTCCACGGCAATGTCTTCCGATTTTACACGGAGGCCAGCATCAACCTGGCCCAGGATGAAGCGCTGCTCGCCGGCATGCGGGACGCCGGGTTCAACGGGGTCTTTGTCGGCATTGAAACCCCCTCTGAAGCCTCTTTAAAAGAGACCGGCAAGCTTCAGAACCTGAAAAGCGACATGCTCAACGCCGTTTTCACCATCCAGCGATACGGCATCGAGGTGATGGCCGGGTTTATTCTGGGGTTCGACAGCGATACGGAGGACATCTTCGATCAGCAGATCGCATTCATTCAGCAGTCCGGAATTCCTCGGGCGATGGTCGGACTGCTTTCCGCGCTGCCGGGAACCGAATTGTACGAGCGCCTGAAACAGGAAGGCCGCATCATCCGGCAGGCGGACGGCAACAACACCCACTGCATGAGCACCAACTTTTATACCAAAATGGACCCGCGCACGCTAAAGGAAGGCTACCGGCGCGTATTGGCTTCGATTTACGATCTGAACCTGAAAAATTATTTCAGGCGGTGCAACCGACTGATGAAAAATCTGGGCAATGTCCCGAGGTTTTCCTCAAACATACGGCTCCAGGAGATCCGGATTCTGCTCCGTTCGCTGCTGCGCCAGCCGTTCACCCCTTATGGATACCAGTTCGTCAAGTTTGCCGCCGTCAATTTTTTCAGGGGTAGGCGGTTTTTCCACGAAGCGATCATGTTCGGCGTCATCGGTCATCACTACCACCGGATCACCTGGGACATGATCAAGGTCGAGGCCCTGGCCAGGGACCTGGACCGGACCTGCGAGCGCCTGCGCCGGAAGGTGGGCAGCTACAAGTCGCGGTTTTTGGACAACTCCGAAATGTCGATGCGAAAGATGACCGGCCTCTGGAAGGAGCGAAATCGAGCGCTCATTCGCGTGCAGCGGCGCATGGAAAAAGTCAACGACGACTTTAAAGCGGAGTTCTATGAAAAATACGTGGAGGCGGCCAAACAGATGCGGGAACTGATCCTCTCTTTTGAAAAGGAGCTGCTGAACGCCGGCGGTTAGGCGCGCTGCCCGAGCCTACCCCTTCGATTTCCCTACCTGGGTCCGAAAGAGCGTTGGAACAGATCCTGGATCGCTGCCTTGCCTTCTGCGGTGAGGTTCCGGGTCCCGGTTCCCACGAAGGTTTCGCTGCCGATGGTCGGCAGATCTTCCTGCCATTGATTCTCCTTCCAGGAAAACCAGGCGTTGTGGTCCTGGTCGAACACGCTCAAGGGGCGGTTGAAGAGTTTGGCAAGCTCCACCGCCCAGCCGGTGCCGCCTTTGACCGTGCCGTCCTCCTGGATCCAGCCCACGGTAAACACCTGATAGCCGCGGTTGACCATGTGAAAAATCGACTGAATCACCTTCCGGATCTTGTCTGCTTTGGAAAAGCTCCGGTTCATGCGCATGGACACGATTTCCATGCTCACGTCTCCCTTGTTCAGGTCTTCGGCGGAAAGCTCGACAAGGCCGCGGGTGCGCTGGCAGGCGTGCCCCGGAAAGGTGAAATTCACTTCCTCGAGGCCGGCGATTTCCGCCTGGCGGCCGAATTCAGCTTCCGTGCCCCGATGACCTCCGCTGTACAGCGTGATTCGTTTCCGATCCTGCATGGCTGTCTTCTCCCAATTTCCATAAAAGTGTTTATAAGGATTGTCATATTTCCGTTCTGTTTGAGAGAGCTTGATATGCGCATCCTCTGCGGCCTCGGCGCCTCGGCGGTGAAACCATCGTCACCATAATTACGCCCACATGTACGAAGTAGGCAGAAGGCTGATGCACTATAAGACCGGATCCGGCAACGTCAAATGGAAAAACCGATCGGAGCCCAATCGTCTTCTTCCCGTCGAGGGCATCGACGGGTAGGAAGCCGACTGGGCCGGATAGCAATCAGCCGAATCGACCGGTGATGTAGTCTTCGGTCAACCGGTGGCGGGGATTGGTGAAGATCTGCTGGGTTTGACCCACCTCGATGAGGTATCCGAGGTGGAAATAGGCGGTTCGCTGGGACACCCGGGCGGCCTGCTGCATGGAGTGGGTGACGATCGCGATGGAATATTGCTCCCGAAGTTCGTCGATCAGGTCTTCGATCTTTGCGGTGGCGATCGGATCCAGGGCAGAGCAGGGCTCGTCCATCAGGATCACTTCAGGGCTGACGGCAATCGTCCGTGCGATGCACAAGCGCTGCTGCTGGCCGCCCGAAAGACCGGTTCCTGGCTGGTCGAGGCGGTCTTTGACTTCCTCCCACAGGCCGGCTTTTTTCAGGGAAGTTACGACGATCTCCTCGAGTTCGGATCTGGTGGACGCTAGCCCGTGGATTTTGGGACCGTAAGCGATATTGTCCCAGATCGATTTGGGAAACGGGTTGGGTTTCTGGAACACCATTCCCACCTGGGCGCGCAGCGGCACGACATCGAGCTTTTCATCGTACAGGTTCTGCCCGTCGATGGTGATCTCGCCTTTGACGCGGCAGCCTTCGATGGTGTCGTTCATCCGGTTCAGGCAGCGAATGAAGGTCGACTTGCCGCAGCCGGACGGACCGATCATGGAAATCACCTCGTTTTTTCCGATGTCGAGCGATACGTCGAAGATGGCCTGCTTTTCGCCGTAAAACACATTTACGTTCCGGCACTGCATCTTTGGGTTGCCGCCCGTTGCTTCACCGACCGTTCTGAAGTCGTTGCGGCTGCCAAGCCGACCGGTGGGGGGCTGTTTTTCCGGCCTTTCAGGCGGCGCACTGCTTTGATTGGTTTTGGCCATTTTTAACCTGTGTAAGAAAACGAGGCACGGGCCGTAACCCCCGGCCCGTGCGTCGGCTTTTTTTTCTGTCTCTATTTCATCGGGGTGAGATTTTCAACTGCTGTCCGGTACCTTTCTCGTTCGGCCCCGGGCATGGGGATCAAGCCCTTGTCGCTCAGATATCCGTCCGACCCCCAGGCTTTTTCGCTGGTAAATTCCTTCAGGTATGATTCCATTCCGGGGATCTGTCCCACATGCGCCTTTTTTACATAGAAAAAAAGGGGGCGGGATACGGGGTACTTGCCGTCGGCGATGGCATCGAAGGTCGGCTGAACGCCGTCGATGTAGGACCCCTGGAGCTTGTCGGTGTTCTGATCCAGAAAGCTGAATCCGAAAATTCCGAAGGCGTCCCGATTGGCATCGAGTTTTTGGACGATCAGGTTGTCGTTTTCTCCTGCTTCGACATAGGCCCCGTCTTCGCGAACCGTGTGACACACGGCCTTGTACTTGTTTTTGTCCTGTTTTTTCATCGCCTTGATAAAATCGAAAGCCGCGGCGCCGCCTTCCAGCGCCAGTTCGGCAAAGGCGTCCCGGGTGCCCGATGTCGGCGGTGGGCCCAGCACTTCGATTCGGATGGCAGGCAAAGAGGGGTTGACATCCTTCCAGGTCTTATAGGGGTTGGCAATGAGTCGGCCCGGATTGGCGGGATCCGGGACATCCTTGGCGAGAGCCAGAAAGATGTCCTTTCTGCTCAATCGCATCGCCGAGGCCTTTTTTGAATTGGCCAGCACGATGCCGTCGTATCCGATCTTGACCTCCACGATCTCGGAAACGCCGTTTTCCCGGCACATTTCCTTTTCAGTGTCCTTGATGGCCCGGGAGGCATTGGTGATGTCCGGATGTTCGACCCCGACTCCGGCGCAGAAAAGCTTCAGACCGCCGCCGGAGCCGGTCGATTCGATTTTCGGGGTTTTAAAGCGGGTCGTCTTGCCGAACTGCTCGGCCACCACCGTGGCAAAGGGATAGACCGTGGAAGAGCCGACGATGCTGATGTAGTCGCGCCCCGACTGTGCGCCTGCGCTCGGCGCAAAGAC